>RPOO01000008.1 GCA_003857025.1 Methanothrix sp. | reverse complement strand
TTGCTGCTGAATACGGCTCTTTATTCCCGCGACTATCCCTTGCTCCAGGGAATTTTGCTCCTGTTGACCGTTATCGTTCTCACAGTCAATCTGGCAGTGGACCTACTGTACAAGAAGCTAGATCCGAGGGTGAGATATGCACATTAATCCATTGCGGGCAGTCGCTTCAGATCGACTGGCACTGACGGGTTTTGCCATACTCTCTTCCATCGTGCTCATGGCCATCCTCGCGCCCGTGCTTACATTCTTCCCGCCCGACTACTACACCGGCCAGATCTTCAGCCCGCCTTCTTACAGTCATCTTCTTGGAACCGACTCGATGGGCCAGGACATCTGGAGCAGGCTGCTTTTTGGAGCGCGGACGACATTGCTCGTAGCCGCCAGCGTCGCCATCCTCTCCACTACATTGAGCGTCCTGGTGGGAGCTTCGTCTGCACTCATCGGAGGCATGTACGAGAGCATCTGCATGCGAGTCGTGGATGCCATGCATTCCATTCCGCCCATCATCGTCATGATCCTGGTGGCGGCGTATCTCCGTCCCAATCTTCTGATCATGATTTTGCTCCTTTCCATCCTCTCCTGGCCGACAGGCGCAAGGGTCGTTCGCTCTCGGGTCTTGAGCCTGAAGGAGAGGGGACACGTTTATGCGTCCCGCACATTTGGCGCAAGCTGGGGGCACATTCTCAGGAGACATATCGCCCCGGAGATGGGACCCCTGCTCATGGCGATGATGATTCAAGACGCCAGGAGGGCGGTCTTCCTGGAGGCGGGCATGGGATTTTTGGGTGTATCAGATCCCACGATCATAAGCTGGGGGAAGATGATACAGCAGGCTCTTGATTTTACCTATTTGGATGTCTGGAAATGGTGGCTGCTTCCCACCGGCCTCGCTCTTTCCCTGACATTGATGGGCCTTTGCTTCATCGGATTTTCCCTGGAAGCGGCCATGGACCCGCGACTTGCACCTAGATCCGTTGAGGGAGCTGTGGAGAAATGCTGAGAATCAGGAATCTTCGGGTCTCCTTCGGAAAGACGGAGATATTGCGCGGAATAAATCTCGATCTAGTGCCCGGCGACTCCATATCTCTGGTAGGAGAGTCAGGGGCGGGAAAGACCACTCTTGCTCTGACCCTCATGGGGCTGCATGGAGGGACGGCATCAGGAGAGATTCAATTCCGTGAGAAAGATCTGCTCAAGATCTCTGCGGACGAGTATCGCAAGATGCGGGGGCGGGATATGGCAATGGTCTTCCAGAATGTGGAGGATGCCCTGGACCCCGTTTACAGAGTTAAGGACCAGATTGCGGAAGCTATTCTCAATCACAGCAGACCGGAGACGAGACTCTTGGATGAGCGAGTGTCGAGGCTGCTCTCTTCCGTTGGTCTCAGCCCTGAAAAGGGCGGAAATTATCCGCACCAGCTCAGCGGCGGCGAGCGACAGAGAGTGCTCATTGCCATGGCCCTGGCCAACGATCCCGACCTGCTGATTCTCGATGAGCCCACAGCATCTCTGGATGCTCTCACCAAGGCGGACATCATTAGGCTCTTCGCCTCGGCCATGTCGGGCCGGATCTCACTGGTCATCACTCATGATATCTCTTTAGCCTCCCAGCTCACCGAACAGATGGCAGTGCTTTACGCCGGCAGGATCGTTGAGCTGGGCAAGACGGAAGACATGGTGAGAAATCCCCGCCATCCCTACACCCGTGGCTTGATACGCTCTTTTCCCGGCATGGCCACGACCAAAGACTTGCAGGGCATCCCCGGTCAGATGGCTCACGGCCTGCCTGGGTGTCCATTCCATCGGCGCTGCACGCAGCACATTGAGATCTGTGACCGGCTTATGCCGGAGTTGGTGCAACAAGACAGGAGACTCATCGCCTGTCATCGAGGCGGCATTGTGCCACTGCTGCAAATGCAGGCCCTTTCTAAACGCTTTGGCTCCTTTGCAGCTTTGCAGGGCATCGATCTGACGCTCTTCGAGGGTGAGACGGTGGCATTGGTTGGAGAGAGCGGCTCGGGCAAGACCACACTATCCAAGATCATCATGGGGCTCTACGACCAGGATGCTGGGGAGATCCGCCTGGACGGGAAGAAGATCGGCAAGAGGGATGCACAGTTCTATCGCATGGTCCAGATGATCTTCCAGAATCCAAAAGAATCCGTCAGCCATCGCATGAATATCCTGGATGCGGTCATCGAGCCCCTGCAGGTCCAAAGAATCGGCAGCAAAGAAGAGCAACGGGAACGGGCAATAGATACCGTCAAGCTTGTTGAGCTGCCTCATGACGATGATTTTTTGGCCAGATATCCCCATCAGCTCAGCGGCGGTGAGGTGCAGCGGGTGGCAATCGCCAGGGCTCTTGTCCTGGGGCCGAAGCTCCTGATCGCGGATGAGCCCACATCAGCCCTGGACCCGAGCGTTCAGGCCAAGATTCTGAAGTTACTGATGAACCTGCAAGAGAAGATGGGTCTTGCCATTCTCTTTGTCACCCACGACATAGCTTTGGCCAGGAAAGTCAGTGACCGCATGGCAGTGATGCTTAAAGGCCGGATTGTCGAAGCGGGCCCCACTCATGAAGTGCTCAGCCATCCGACACATCCTTACACGAAGAGGCTCGTGGAATGCGCATCGGGTGGGCAGGGCGACGTGACGAGAGCGGCGAAGCCAGATGCGGTTGCTGTCTCCCAGGCAAAAGAGATTATAATTGACGAAAAACCGTTGTTGGTCAATCGCTAGCAAATTTTCACGATAACAATTGCCGCCAGGATGGCCTTCATCGAGGGGTTGCGAAGAAGTCCGGGCTTGGGAAAAGTTCCACTGCTAAAAGAGCATGAGAGGACTGTGGCATCTCTGCTCAAAGTCCTCTCTCATTTTATGGCATTCTTTTTGCTTCTTTTTGAGTCCGGCATTTTTGTCTGCAGTCTATGAGAGGACCAGGTGCTTGTTGTAGTCCAGTACATCGGCCATCGTGTCAGTTCCCTTCAACGAGCCTGGGAAGTTGGTAAAGATTATGCGTGTAGCATTGATGCTCTTGTCCTTTAAAGCCTCCTCAATGCCTTTGGCAAGCTCTCCCGATTGCATATTTTCGATGACATAGGCCACGCCCTTGTATTTGTCCGGGTTGGCATTGATGTCGTCCACGACCTTGGCCGGTGTCTTGGTGCCGTTCATATAGAACTCGGGCGCGAAGATGTTTACCACATCCATGCCCAGCCAGTTTTTGACCGGGTCCTGCTGCCAGACCATTACGACAACTTTGGTCTCGTTCAGCTTCTTCCTCTCGTCGGCGGTGGGCTCCACTGCATCGAAGGTCTTGGTATAATTATTCAAGCGCTCTTCATAATAAGTCTTGTTTGTGGGGTCCTTCTCGGCCAGCCATCCCTCGACCTGTCCCGCCAGCAGCTTGGAGTTTGTGGGCGTGTTCCATCCCGGCAGCTTGGAGACAGTCTTCCAGGAAACCGTTCCGTAGTTGTTGGCCTTCATGAAATCGTTTACAGCTGGCATATTATACTGTCGATCATTGCTGTCGTTGTAGGCCGCGAACATGTCCGCGCCCTTGATGAAATCCATGTTGAGCTGGATGCGATTCGGGATTATATCGGACTGCAAGTGGGGGCACAGCGTTGGGTCGGCAATTGATATGGCCTCAACCCTGTCGCCGCCGATGTAGGTTACTGGGTCCATAATGACACTGGTGGTGCATACGACTTTGAGCGCTCCACTCCCCGAAACGGCTGGAACGATCAGAAGGATCGCAAGCATCAACGTGATCATGCTGCATAGTCTATTGTTTAACATGCTTGGCGATGAGTATTACGAACTATTTAAGAGTTACTATTTTATATGCTTTGTCATGCAACTTTACTCGGCAATTTTAAGCAAGAATTTGCATAATCTCATTAGATTTATCCGTATTATCAGACATAATTTCTATTGATTTCTTAAATCCTCTTGGCAAGGAAAGACTTTCCAGCATTCTCTGCCATTCTTCTGGCCGTTCTCATAGGAATTCCCATGATCATGCACTCTTTTGGTAACCATTCCTTGGTCGTTGGATCGGTCGGTCCTACGAATATCTCTTCTGCGGGCGCATTTTCCGCCATGCCTGCCGGATAAGTAACCATGGTGGCGCATGACGGTCCCCATGGAATCGATATTAGCCCGAACGCATCGTTGTTTCCGAAATGGGCCAGAGCGCATAGATCGCGGATTTGCTCACCGCTGGCAAAGCAGACAAGACATCTGACTTCCATACTATCTATAATATCACTGCAACAGTCCATGATGACATATCTGCCCAGAGGTGTCACCTTTCCCACGCTACAAATTGTACTCTTCGTCACAACGCAGTCTTCTTTCAGGTACTTGGGAGTGCAGCCTTTAAGTTCGTCAGATCCCGATGACAGGAGGCTCATCAACCGTGGATCAAAGGAGACGAATCCAAACCACGCTGGCCCACCCATGCAGCGGCAGAACGGTTGATCCTGTTCATATCCGGCATAAAGCGGACCGGATATTCTGTCTTTTGCCATCAGATACATAGCTGAAGCAAGGCAAGTGCTGATAGAATATGATCGAGTTCCATTTTCCGGTTTGCGATCCGATCCATAAACGCATACCATCTTCGTGTCCAGATTCACAGCCTCGGCAAGCGTTCCGACGATCTCTCTTATAGTTTGCTCTGACATTCTCATCCCTCTGAATTCCCCTCCCTCGATGCCAAATTAATGCTCAATCGGCAGTTAATAGATCAATGCATCCTGGTCGTGACCTTTCTCTTGGATGACATGAGCACTGCCAGCCCGAAAGTGCCTGTGAGCAGTAATGCCACCAGCGGCGCTATCGGCAGGGTGTACTCAAATCCTGCCCAGACTCCGAAAGCGCTCACGAGCAGGGACACCAGCGGCGCGGCAATGAACAAGCTCTTGATATTGTTGCAGAACTGGCTGGCAATGGACGCGGGCGTTACTAGCCAGACAAATATGAGAAGGCCTCCCACAATGTTCAGACATAGTGCCACGGAGAGCGCAATGATGAAAAGCAGGATGTAGTAGACGACCTTGACTCGCATCCCGGAAGCCAAGGCGATCTTCATGTTGAACATAATGGCACAGATCTCCTTGTAAAAGAACAGCACGAATAGGACAGAGAGAAGTGAGATCGCAGCCAGTGCATAGATCTCTTCCCGGTAAAGGGAGACTACATCTCCGAAGAGCAAGCTGCCAGCTGAGAGACCCCTGCCCAGATACTGCATGTAGGAGATGAGGAATATAGCCACGGCCATGCTGAGGGCGAAGAGGACGCCAAGGGTCGCGTCGGCTGCCATCTTGGCTTTGTCGCTCACGGGTCCGATGAGGGCTGCCACACCCATGCTAAAAGCAATGGCCGCTATCTGAGTGCTCGTCTCCAGGAACATGCCGATGGAGGCCCCAGCGAATGCCGCATGCGACATTGTGAAGCCGATGGAGGATAGGTTCATGCGGGATATTATGACACCAAGGATGCTGCAGGTGATGGAGGCAAAGACCATCGCTTCCACGGCATGGCAGACCACGTTATTCTGGATCAGCGGCTCAAGCATTATCTGCTCCTCGCGCTCCCGGGCGCGATGAATCCCGACCGAATTCCATGACTGCGTCTTTTCGCTGCGCTCTCCGAATTGCGCTTCGAAAATGAGGTCTCCCGAATGATCTCTTCCACGGATTCTGCCGGGCATACCAGGTCTTTGGTGATTCGCCCTTCGTTCATCACCACCAGGTGAATGCGAATATCGGGAAGCCCGTCAAAGGCATGAGAGACCATGACGATGGGTGTACCGCGTTTCACGAGGTCCTGGAGAATACCCTGCAAAAACTCTCTGGCAGAAAAATCAAGGTTACTGAATGGTTCGTCGAGCAGAAGAACCTCCGGCTCCTTGGCCAGGTTGTGAGCGATCATCACCTTCTGCTGCTGGCCGCCGCTTAAAGTGCCGATGGTCTTTTGCGCCAGGTCCTCGATGCCCACCAGGCGGATAGCCTTGCTTGCAGCCTCATAGTCCGCCTCTGACGGCCTCTTCAAAAGCCCCAGCCGACCATAGCGTCCCATTATTACCACCTGCTCTGTGGTGAAGGGCGTGAATGGGTCGAAGTAAAAGTTCTGCACAACATATCCCACTTTCTTTCGCACCTCATGGCCGCTCTTGCCCACATCGAAGCCGCAGACGGTCGCCCTGCCGTGTGTGATCTTCACGAGGCCGTTAATGGATTCGAGGAGCGTCGTCTTTCCCGCGCTGTTCGGGCCTCCAATGACCACGTACTCGCTCCGGTCTATGTGAAGCGTCAGATCCTTGATGATGGGCTTGTCGTCCCCCTCGTAGGCCGTATAGATGCCCTCAAGTTCGATAATACTCAATTCTGCCAGGCCCCTTAATAATTATTGAATTATTGCACCTCAAAAAGCTCCGAATCAGCCATGCCATACATCTCCTCTGCCAGCCTCTCGATGAGCCTTGGATTCTCATGATCACCCTTTGGAGCTTCCGGGAGGTTTTTAAACGGCTTAGGGGTCAGTGTCAGCTTTTTCTCTCCAGATGTGAAGATGCATCGAATCTCCTTAGAAGCGATAAGATCAATATTCCTCTTACCCAGGGTGCAGCCGCTGCCTATCTGTATGCCGTCTGCCATGCACGACTCAGGCGGAGTTCCGGAGCAGTAGACCACAGCAGTCATATGAAAGGGATCGGCACAAAGATTTCGTTTGGCATATCTTCCCATCCGGTAACCGAGAACTATAAACGGGCCCAGGTGGCCGTGGAAGGCCGCGAGGTCTCGGATGGAGTAGTCCTTTTCGATACCTGTGTATTTGCATCCATTATGGTCGTTCATTGGCTATTGTGCCCTCCATGCGATGATTTTCTATTGGCAAATTATATCATGTTACTTATTAACCTGTTGAATGTCAAAATTAGCATAACAATTGAAATATGTGTTAATCTTAAGAGTTCGTTCCAGAAAAACGAATTGCTGAGATCGCTTCCAATCGTATCTGAAAAGTCAAAGAGGAATGTGGCGACAGGGGTCACTCCGTCTTCTAGCTCTGGCCGAAGCCTTTTGACTTGCTCGCGAATGGATATCGCTCAATATCTCGCATTAATGCTACAATAATCAAAAAGCTTATTAATATGTAAGATTACTTCTACGTGAAGAGCTACGACAGTCCGTTATAGGCCTCCTTTACCAATAACCAACTGTTGCAGTGCCCTGGCAAGTCTGCCATGGCCAGGGCGCACCTCTTCCTTTTGCTTCACTCAAGAAATCTACGGTCTAAAGAGATGGTTGCAGCATATGGCGAGACTGATCATCACGGACATAAGAAAAAGCAGCACTATCGGTGATTTCGATCTGCTGACGGCCGTTATTCTCGACGCCCAAGAACCCTCGGAACAATGTATCTTGATGCTGGCTAAGAAAAGCTGCAAAGGGTTGTTGATTCTGGAAAGCTCTATTGCAGAGAAAGAGTTTCCGGATATTGGTGTGCGAAGAGGAGATCAGTTTTTGCGCATGTGGTCCAATCCGGATCACGGCCTAACCGTGGGAGAAGAACTGCGGTTTGAAGGATAAAGATTGACACTGATTGCCATAACTTCGGCAGCCCTCATAGGAATCACTATTGCTCTTACCCAGCCTGAATCATATGTAGCCAGTGGCCTTGTGACCTCGCACCATTGCGATTAGAATAGATAATCATATCATTACTGCAGCATATCCTTGTAGCTCATCCACTAACATTTGTGCGTCTTCTGCCGTGATGGGAGTTCGCGTCGTATTTGGTTCTCGTTGATGCTTATTATTATGTTTTTTTTCTGATTATTCATGCATTGTTTATAACTACTGATAACTGAATTCCGGAAATAAATCTGCGACAATCACGATCTAAATAATGATTAGATTATGAAACACCAATTTATATAGATCCATGATTCGGATAAATATAAATTAGCATGATGTGCTAAATCTATAGAAATGTTTATTACTAGAAGGGTGTATGTCGTCTCATGCTTTTGCATGACAAAGAAGCCAAAGCTGAGATCGCAGAGAAGTGGGATGAGTCCTCAGAAAGCTATGACAGCCACCATGGCCACGGCATCCAGACCGATGAGGAGCATGATGCCTGGATAAGAGTGCTCTCTCGCCTGCTGCCTCCCGTCGGTTCAAAGATTCTGGATGTAGGCTGCGGCACGGGTGAGTTGACCCTGCTCCTGGCAGAGATGGGATACAACGTTACAGGTATCGACCTCTCAGAGAAGATGCTGCAAAAGGCAAGAGGGAAGGCCAAGTCATCCAAACTAAAAGTGCACTTTGAGCGAGGAGACGCAGAGAAGCTGAATAGCAGTGACGAAAGCTTCGACGTCGTGATCAACCGCCATCTGCTTTGGACGCTTCATAGGCCGACGGAAGCAATAGACGAGTGGAAGAGAGTTCTAAAGAAAAACGGCAAGCTGATAGTGATAGACGGTCTGTGGAATGACGGATCGATAAACCATCGATTATGCAGATCGGTCAGCGATCTTTTTATCATGATATCGGAGAGAAAGGACCCGAGAAAAGGCTGGTACAGCAAGGAATTGAATTGCATGCTTCCGCATCCTTTCGGCATGAAAAAAGAGAAGGCGCAGGAATATTTTGAGGCGGCGCATCTCCGGGATATAAGTGCCGTCACCTTAAATGATATTCGTGACATTCAAAGGAAGCACATGCCGTTTTCGCAACGAATCACCTATAATTTTACATACTATTTGATCTCCGGCTGCAAAAGATGATGCGACTCGGATAGTTAATTGGAGAATAAAATAAAAAAAATGAAAATGAAAATTTAGAGGAACAAAAATGTCAAGACCTCTTTGGACCCTGGCGGCATTAGCCTGCATCCTGATGCTTGCAGTATTGCCAATGGCTTGTGCCGAAGAAAAGACCATGAACATAGCTCTTGGAAGCGAGCCGGATGACCTCAACCCGCTGAGTAATACCGGTCATGCCGATTTCTACGACCTGATCAAAGTCTTCAGCGGCCTGTTGAAATCGGACGAAAAGCTGGAGATGGTCCCGGACCTAGCCTCGTCATGGGAAGTCTCGCCTGATGCCAAGACCTACACCTTTCACCTCAAGAAGGGCATCAAGTGGCAGGATGGTCAGGACTTCTCCGCAGAGGATGTCAAGTTCACCTACGACCTCCTCCGAGGCGGCAAATGGACATCGGTTCTGCCCGTTTCAATCGATTACGCCGATATTGCGGACGTCTCGACAATCGATCCCAGTACCGTGAAGTTCACCTTGAAGGATGGCATCGTCCCGTTCCAGGAGCGATTTTGCGCGGCCATTCTTCCCAAGCATCTGCTTGTCAGCCAGGATCTCTCCAAGACCGACTTTTGGCAGAAGCCCATCGGCACCGGCTCCTTTGTCTTCAAGGATTGGAAGCGCGGCGAAGAGCTGGTCTTCACAGCTAATCCAACTTACTACGGAGATGCGCCCAAGTTTGATGTTCTGAGATATGTCTTCGTACCCGAAGAGGCTGCCAGGATCAGCTTGCTGGAGAACGGTGAAGTGGATGCTATCAAGATCGACCCCAGGAGCATGCCGACCCTGGAGAATGCAAAAGGAATCAAGCTCTATTCCATGCCGTCGGCCAACTGGTATGCCCTGAATCTGCCGGGCAAGATGTGGCCGTTCCAGGACAAGAACGTTCGTCTGGCTATTGCTTATGCCATCAATAAGCAACAGATCCTCGATACCATCTTCAACGGCCAGGGTGAGATCGCTTACGGGCCCTTGCGATCCGAAGATTGGGCTTACAATCCGGACATCGCTTTCTCCTATGATCCCGAGAAAGCAAAGCGACTGCTGGCCGAAGCGGGCTTCAAGGATACAAACGGCGACGGAGTGCTGGAAAAGGATGGAAAGGATCTGGCATTCGAGCTGATATATCCATCATCCAATGCCGAGAGAAAAGACATCGCCATAGCCGCAAAGACGGATCTGGAGAAGGTAGGAATCAAGATCGAGCCCGTGGGCAAAAGCTGGGACGAGATCTCCCAGGAGCTTTACCGAAGCGCCCCAATCGTTGCCGCCTTCGGTTCTCCCTTTGATCCGGACGACAACAACTACCAGCTCTGGGACACCAAGTTCATCGGTCAGGGGTGGTGGAATCCCGCATCGTACAGCAATCCGAAAGTAGACGCCATTCTCAACAGTGCCAGAACTACCTCGGACAAGCAGCAGAGAAAGGAGGATTATCAAGAGCTGCAGACGATCCTGGCAAACGATCAGCCGCTGGCATTCATCGTCTTCTGCAATTATGTCTATGCCGTTAGCGACAAGATTGCGGGAATCGAGCTTCGCAATGCTCCACATGGCCAGGGAACCAACGGAGGCATCAACGGAGAGATCTGGTGGAATGTCGAGCAATGGCAGAAGCAGTAGACGAGAAAAAGGAGCGACAACTAAAAAGATAGCGGTTTGGTGGAAAATGGACAAGTCAATGGAGCGGTGATTTGGATCAAAACCTAGCAGCCTACGTCTTGAGAAGGGTCTTGCAGATTCCGCCGTTGCTGCTCGGGATCTCAGTCTTGACCTTTCTCATTTTTTATCTCTCGCCGGTGGACCCGGTGATCGCTTATCTGGGACTGGTCACCGTGCAGAAGATGCCTGTAGAGGATGTGGCAAAGGTGGAAAAGCAGCTTGGTCTGGATCAACCGGCTATTATTCGCTACCTGGCCTGGCTGGAAAGAATCTTGCACGGCGACTGGGGATTTTCCTATATCAAGAAGCGCCCCGTCCTTGATGTGATACTGGAGCGGTTCCCGGCAACAATGCTCTTGACGATGACGGGATACGGCTTGAGTGCTTTGTTGGCCATATTGCTGGCATTGGCCTGTGCTCTTCGGGCGGGATCAAGGCTTGATGCCTATCTGAACGGTATGAACTACATCCTGTACTCGACGCCCACATTTCTTGTGGCCCTTCTGGCCATGCTGCTCTTTTCCGTGTGGCTGGGCTGGCTGCCCTCCTCTCGCATGGTCTCCGTAGCTGAGCCGGCGGCGTTTTGGCCGAATACCTGGGACCGAATCAGGCACTTGATCCTCCCTGCGTGCATTTTGGCAGTCAGCCACCTGGCGGTTTTTTTCACCTACATCCGCTCATCTTTGCAGGAATCCATGCGAGAGGACTACATCCTCACAGCAAGAGCCAAGGGGCTGGACGAGAGGAGGATCATTCTCCGGCACGCTTTGCGAAACTCTCTTCTTCCCTTCATAACCCAGATGGGGCTCACAATTCCGCTGCTGATCAGCGGGAGCGTGGTTGTGGAGAGCATCTTTGCCTGGCCTGGGATCGGGAGGCTTGCCTATGATGCCGCACTGCGCGCGGACTACATGCTGCTGATGGGGCTGACGCTGTTCGCCAGCCTGCTGGTGATCTCGGGAAATCTGCTGGCGGACGTGGCCTATGCCCTGGCCGATCCGAGAGTGAAGCTGGGTTAGAGGGAACGGCGGAGTGAAATGATGAGTCCATCGAATATTGAAGCTAAAATACACCACTGGAAGCTGCCAAGTCTGGGATTTCGTGGCTTGAAATATATCACGCCTGGAATGATAGTAATCGCATCTCTGTTGCTTTTGGCCTTGCTCGCCCCATATATCACCTCCAGTGATCCGATTGTGGCGAGTCTCGATCAGTCCATGCAGCCGCCGTCATTTCAGCATCCCTTCGGCACGGATCACCTCGGGAGAGACATGTTCTCCCGCGTGCTCTACGGGACGCGCGTGTCGCTAATGGTAGGGATTTGTGCTGCAGCTCTGGCGGTCCTTCTGGGAGTTGCAGTCGGGCTGCTGGCCGGATATTTCGGCGGCCTGGTTGACAGTTTGCTGATGCGGCTGGTGGACACCATCTATTCACCTCCCGAAACCATTTTGCTGATGGTGCTGGTGACCATGTTCACCAGAAATGTCTGGACCATAATTCTCGCCATCGGGCTCACGCACTGGATGAGCACGGCACGCCTGGTGCGAAGCGAGGCCCTCTCAATTCGTCAGAGGCCCTTTGTGGAATCGGCGGTATCCCTCGGCGCGGGAGACGGGTACATTCTCCTGCACCATGTTTTGCCCAACCTTTTCTACATCGCCGTGATCTCCGTCACCCTGATGACCGCCCATGCCATCTTAACGGAGTCCTTTTTAAGTTTCCTTGGCCTTGGGATTCCTCCGCACCTGCCAAGCTGGGGGAACATGCTCAACGAGGCGCAGCGGGATATCATGCGCGGCATCTGGTGGACCTGTCTCTTTCCGGGAATGATGATCGTAATAACCGTGCTTTCCATCAATTTGCTTGGAGCGGATCTGAAGAAGAGGCTGGCCCCTGTCAGGGAGATGAGAACGCAATTATAATAGAAGAGTTCCTCGGGATTTGCCAGCATCCAAAAGAACGATAGTGGGCTATTTCAGTTCGGGCAAGAAACCTTTTTCGCATTGATGCATGGCGCGATACCTCAATATTCCGCTTCCGACCAATAGCGCGATCCCTGCGCAGAGGACGACCAGGCTTGCTAAGAGCAGCTCAAAGGTCAGCTCCGCCTCAATTCCGGCGAAGGAGGCAATCTTGGGCGTTGCGATCATGAATATCCCGGCCAATGTCAAGAAGACTCCATTGATGATTCGCCTCTCCGATCTGGAGACTGGATCGTTCTTTTCTGGGATTCCCTTTTCCAGGATAAACATCGTTTTCTTGTGCCATAGGTAATAGACCAAACCCAAGAGAGGTATTCCCTCAACAACCAGAAGCTGGACCGCCACATCGGTCAAAATCTCATCCTCCGCAGACTTGTTGGCATTCTCTTAGATAATCTTTTCGTTAGACAAATTAAAATTCGCAGATTAAAATCTAATGTTGATAGAAAAATATTACCAAATAGTATTAAATGCTAGCCGCATATTATTTAAAGCACATTGTTTATTCACTACTTATGCTCAGGCGACCCTATCATGATAAGAACGAAATATTCATAGAATGGAAAAAGAGATGTGCATTGATTACTGTGCTGCTCTCTCTTGTTCTTATGGTCGCAAATAATTGCGTCCTGGCCACAGGATTGGACGACAATTCGACCAATTTGAAAAATTCGAGTGAGACGATTCCCGACAGTTTGGTTCTGTCGTCTCAGTCGTTTCCGTCAAATCAGTCGGATTCCGCGAGCGCCTCTGCATCGAATGAGAGCATAAATCAATCAGAGAATGCAAAATTCGGCGGTCCGTATAATGTCCATGTCTATGTGTCCAATAAGGACGATGATAGCCTTGACGTCTCTTTGTTCATCGACTCCGAGCTTAAGGATACCAAATCGATCTCATCCGATGCCGAGAGCAAATTCGACAGCTACCCTTTGCCGGCGGGCTCTCACAATTTCAAGATAACCTGGTGGGATGAGGACGTCAAGAAGTCATGCGAAGCGGAAGAGACGGTGGATGTCCGGGGTGATACATCCGTAAACCTTTACACCACAGCCAATGACGAGCCGGAGGAGTTTGATCTCTCGGTTACTCTCACCAACGAGAACTCCAAGGACCTGGATGCCTATCTTTATGTGGACGACAGCTTTGAGAAGAACAAGGAGGTCAGCAAGGAGAGCACCTCGGACTTCGGGACGATCTCTCTTGAAGAGGGTATGCATAATCTGTCCGTGAGGTGGCGAGATGCCGACACCAAGATAGAGTACGAGAAGAAAAAGAAGGTCACCATATCTAAAGACGATGCCGTGGTCTTCTATGTCCCGGCAGGCATCTCCTTTGACGCCCAAGAGAGCCGCTCGACTGATGATGAGACAACAAGCGACGCTGCGACATCGGACAGTACCGAATCGCCGGACAACACTGCACCATCAAGCAGCTATTCCTACACATCCAGCAGCTCGTATGAAAAAACGACATCCACGAAAACTACCGACGAAACATCATCAAGCAGTGACACGACTATTGACAGCACGGCGACAAATAGCACGGCGGACGATGATTCGCTTGGCAGCGCTTCCCTGGTGAATGGGAATTCATCCGCATCAAGTGACGCTGCAAGGTCGGATGAGTCCGATGAATCCGTCAAATCCACCAATTCCGCTTCCAGCATCTCCGAGTCGAAGAGCGATTCGTCCGGTGGAGGCTATGCCTATTCCGGCTCGTCCGGATCGTCTGCGCAGAAGGGCTCTCGCAGAATTAGTGCACTTTCCAGCGGCGTCATGAAGAGCAGCAACAGCCTGTATGTTTACGCAGGCATTGTGATTCTGGCGATCTACTTGATCTTCCGTCGCTGATCTGTTATGGGTGGCATCTTGACACATCAAGCTTCACGGATTGCATTTCCGATCATTATGTTTCTGATCGCCGCATTTCCGGTCATTGCATTTCCGATCCGTCTTGTCACACGGACCGTTTTCTCCGGACGTGCATTGCATTCAATAATCGTGTTTCTCCTTTTCATTTCACTAATCAATCTCGCTTCCGGTCTAGTGGCCTGGAACGAAGGAACGAGCGCGGAGCTGGAGTGGGGCGAGATGCTCGTTGCAGGCAATTATTCACTGAGCTTGATCGATTTTTCTCCGGAGGAATCCGACGTTCTGCAAGCACTCTTGGAGCTACAAAAGGACAATGTCACCATAGCTACCAGATCTTTGCAGGAAGGAGACTCGTTCATTCTGAATGATTCGGTGAAGGTGACTGCGGAGAGGATCGTTCGGGATGAAGAGGAGGGTGAGCAATATGCGAAATTGGAGATTCAACTCCCGGCTGATCCGGAGCTTGCGCTTCTTCTGTCCGCTGACAAAGAGATTTACCAGTGCGGCGATACCATTCAAATGGAGCTGGGAATTGAAAATAAAGGCATCGTGGACGCAGAAGGAATGCAAATAAGAATCGATTCGAAGCCGCCGCTATTCCAGGAAAAATACAGCAGATCAACCCTGGAAGCGGGAAGGATATGGGACGAGAAAAAGCATACTGCAGAGATAGATCCGATAAAGTTCGACCTCAAAACGCCATGCCTCGCAATGCCTGCAGATTTTCAGATGCGTGTCTTCTGCACATTTGAAGATCCGGAAGGAAAGAAACATGAAGCCTGGGGAGGCACCGAGTTCCAGGTTTATGGCACTCTTCAGCTGCACAAAAGGGTTGAAGAGTCCCAGGACTATGGGAAAGGTTACTATGTGGTGGACTCGCTTTGGAACTGCGGCAACCGCACCATAAATATCAAGCTTGATGATTCCGCAGGGAGCGACTTTGCGGCCAATGGGACGCTGCACTGGCAGATTAAACTAGGCCCCGGCCAGACTAAGATCGTGAGCTACGAGGTCTTTGCTAGGAAGCCCGGGACAGGTCTGACCCTGCCCCCGGCGGAAGCGAGATTTGCGTTTGGCAGGAGCGATTGCACAATATCCTCGGAAAGCCCGATCGTGGATGTCTTCGGCCCCTTTATTGAACCAATGAGGAAGGTTAGCGAGAAGTCCGTCTCTCCAGGAAGCCCCGTAACGGTAATGTTGAATCTGACCAACCATGGAAATAAAAAGGCTAAGGTATCCTATCAGGAGACCATACCCGAAGGCGCATTGCTTGTGAGCGGCAAAACCCGTGGCGGGGTCTTGCTGGATCCCAATTGTGGGGTTGATGTGGAATATACCATACGCTGCAACAATCCCGGCAGGATCCTGCTTCCCGCGGGCGAGGTCTTGTATCATGATGTGTTGGGAAATTCATACAGCGCCGCGACGCCGGGGATCGAAATTAACGTGGAGTCTCCAAAAATTGTTCGCTCGATTCCGCCGAATTCTTCTATTGCAGCGGTCGTCGAGGAAAAGCAGACCGGCTCGGGAGAAAATTATATGGCAGAAAATTATATGGTGTATCTCTCACTGCTCATTGTTCTCATCTTCGGAGCGCTCTTTGCCAGGTATTCATAGCGGGATCAATTGGAAGGTTTCTCAGCCCTTTTGCTATACATTTCCCAACAGATACGTGCATGGTTGTTATCACGCTGAAATATTCTAATTTAGTATGTCTATTATCGAAATATTTAATACTAGGATGTATTAATTTAAGAAAAAAGGAGATCTTAGTATGTTAATTATTAGAAATTGCACCGCAGTAATGGCTATATCTCTAATGATTCTGATATTATCATCGCCGGTGTTAGCGGCCTCAGGTAATTCTGGAAAGGTGCTAAACGGAGACCTGATCTTTGGGCCGGATGAAAATTTAGACCCGGCTTACAAGTACACAGGCTGGTATATGCACGAGGCTGGAATTTACGAAACACTCTTTGGCCTGGATGAGAACATGAATATCGTCCCTAAGCTTGCAACCGGATTTGACCAGGTAAGCGACACGCAGTATGAGATTCACCTTCGTCCCAATGTGTTGTTCCATGACGGAACACCACTGGACGCCAAGGCCGTTGTCTTTTCGCTGGAAAGGGTGATGGATTCCTCAAATCCCCGGCATGGCGAATTCAGCTTCATTGATTCCGTCAGTGCGGTTGATGACAATACGGTATCCATCAAGACCAAAGAGCCCTATTCACCCGCAATCGCCTCTCTGATTGACCCATTGGTCTCGATTGTCAAGCCCGATGTTAACCTCAACACAACTCCTGTCGGAACAGGTCCATTCAAGTTCGATTCCTACGAGAAGGGCGTGAAGCTGGTCGTGAAGAAGAACGATAGGTACTGGGGAGACAAAGCGAAGCTCGATGGCGCAAATCTCTTCTTTGTCAGCGATTCCATGACAAGAGCCATGCAACTGGAAGGCGGAGATGTGGACATCGCCAGGGGCCTTCCTCAAACCGAAGTTCAGAATATCAAGGGCAAGTCTAATCTCGAAGTCCTGAGCAAGGAGACCATGCGCGAGAACCTCATTTATATCAACATGAGAAAAGCGCCCTTCGATAACCTCTCCGTTCGCCTGGCTCTGAACTATGCCATCGACCGCCAGGAGATAGTGGATACCGCTCTTGAGGGAGTAGGCGGCGTTGCAGCCGTGGGCGTTTTCTCATCTCAGAATCCCTGGTCAGCCAACAAAGAGCTGAAGGCTTATGAATTCGATCAATCCAGGGCCAAGGCTCTTCTCAAGGATGCTGGAATTGCCGACACCGATGGAGACGGATGGCTGGACTATGCCGGAAAGCCCTTCAGCATTACCATCAAGACCTACACATCCCGCGCGGAGAACAAGCCTTCTGCGGAGATCGTGGCCGCCCAACTGGAGAAGATCGGAATCAAGACCAATGTGGAGATTTTGGAGACCGGCGCTCTCACCACGGATCTCACTAACGGCAATTACGACCTGGCTCTGTATTCCTGGAGCACCGGCACCACGGGAGACCCGGATTACTTCTTCTCCAAGCACTTCCTGTCCACAGGCGCCGAGGCCAAGAAGACCGGCTACTCCAACCCGGATGTGGACAAATGGCTGGAAAAGGCCAGAACAACCTTTGACCAGAAGGAGAGGATGAAGTACTACACCAAGGTTCAGGAGCAGGTTTTGGCCGACTCTCCCGAGATCTTCCTCTTCTACCTTAATGAGCTGGTGGGCGTGAACAAGAAGGTCAAGGGCTATGTGCTCTATCCATCCAGCGAGATCAACTTCCTGACGCCGGAACTGTCCCTGGGGGATTAATTCTGGCACAGGGAACGGGCAGAACTGCGGCAGCATCGGCGGCCTTAAAAACAGGCCACTCTGCTGCCGCTTCGCCACAGCCGGCAAGCGGGGACCCAAAGAAGATCATAGAAAGCTACTGGGATCAAAGGAGCGAGAGCTATGGTCGAGGTGCAGCGGCCTCCAGAAAGGAAGAGCGAGAGGTCTGGATGAGGACCCTCTCAGGGATCATCTCCTGCCTACAGCCGAAAAAGGTCTTGGATGTGGGAGCCGGAACCGGCTTCCTCTCCAACATTTTGAGTGAGATGGGCCTGGATGTTACAGGCGTTGACCTCTCGCGCGGTATGCTCACTCAAGCAAAGGAGGGCATGCGCGTCCAAAGGTCGAACGGCAATCCGTCACCGGTCCCGGATCATCAGGACAAAATCCGAAATGTCTACAACTTATGCCAGGGAGACGCCGAAGGCTTGCCTTTTCAATCCTCTTCTTTCGATCTGGTAGTTAGCCGCCATCTTCTCTGGACACTGCCCCATCCGGCCAGGGCAGTTGCAGAATGGAAACGCATTCTGCGGCCCGGCGGGATGATGATCGCCATTGACGGAAACTGGTTTGATCCGGCGATCAGCAAAAAGATCGGACGGGAGATTTCCGGGCTTCTGGCTGGCTTTTCCCAGGATCATAATCCTGTGCCCTTTCGCCAGATCTACAAGCCCATCGAGAAGGATCTGCCGCTCTTTCAAGCCTCTCGGCCCGACCAGTGCCTCGCTCTCTTCATGAGTGCTGGATTGGAAAAAGCAAAGGTCGACCGCCTGGATGAGGTGAACCGATTCTACAAGAAGAACACCTCGCTCTCCTTCCGAATGGCCAATTCGGATACGGTTTTCATGGTCTTTGGCGAAAGAGGCGAATCAGAGAATTGACTCTCTTGAGAATTCTGCTTGAAATCCAGCATGAGGAGATTTCAGCAAAGATCTGCAACTACCGAGAAAAATCAGAATTAGATAGCAATAATTAAAATCAAGAATTAAAAACCAAGGGCTTAAAATGCTGGCATTTATCCTGAAGAGAATTATTCTTTTGCTGCCGGTCTTGCTGCTCGTCTCCATAATCTCCTTCACTCTCTTCTATCTATCTCCGGGAGATCCGGCTGAGATTTTGCTCACAGGACCGCAAGGCCCTCCCGATCCCGCTGCGGTGCAGGAGTTCAGAGAGAGAGCAGGCTTTAACGATCCCGCCTATGTGCAATACTTGAGATGGTTGACAAAAGCCGTCCACGGAGACCTGGGATACTCTTACACCTCCGGCGAGAGGGTTTCGGATGCCGTTTTGGATAGCTTCGTTCCTACGCTCAAGCTGTCCCTGGTCAGCCTGATCATATCCTTGCTGATATCCATTCCTCTGGGAATCCTGTCTGCTGTTCGGAAAGGTTCCGTCATCGACGGCCTCGGCATGATGCTGGCACTGCTCGGCGTCTCTGTTCCCAGCTTCTGGCTGGCCTATCTGCTCATCATACTACTGGCCTTGCAGCTCGATCTCCTCCCCGTGGCAGGCTATGGGCAGAATGGAGATCTACAGCATATGATCTTGCCTGCCGTCACCCTTGGGGCATCTGCCGCTGCCGTGACCAGCAGAATGATGCGCTCAAGCATGTTGGAAGCCCTGCAGCAGGACTACATCACCGCAGCCAGAGCCCGCGGCCTCCCCGAGAGGTCCGTGGTGCTGAGACATGCTCTGCGTAACGCTCTCTTGCCCGTGATCACTGTGATCGGGTTGAACTTCACCTATCTGCTCAACGGCTCGGCTGTCGTGGAGACGGTCTTCGCCTGGCCAGGCATCGGCAATCTCATGACCGATTCTATCTACGAACGGGATTACCCCATGATCTTAGGCTGCATGCTCTTTCTTGCCATGCTCTTCCTGGCCCTGAACCTGATGGTCGATATCTGCTACTACTACATCAATCCGAGGACAAGGCATGAATCCGGGGATTAATTCGGATTTTTCGGCTCGCCTTGCCGCTATCATCGTCCTCTGCCTCGTCCTGACCGCGCTCCTGGCCGGACAGATTGCCCCCCATGATCCCGAAAAAGCTCAGCCCGAACTGCGGCTGAAAAGTCCATGCCTTGACTATCCCCTGGGAACGGATCAGCTTGGTCGCTGCATCTTCAGCCGAATTGTCTTTGGTACAAGGGTGTCTCTGTTTATCGGATTGACGGTGGTCCTCCTCTCGGCCCTGATGGGCATAATTCTAGGTGGCGTTGCCGGATACTTCAGAGGTGTCCTGGATGAAGTGATCATGCGCGTGGTGGATGCTTTCCTCGCCTTTCCCAGCATCTTCCTTGCTCTGGCTGTGATCGGCTTCTTGGGATCGGGCCTGACCAATCTAATGCTCTCCCTCATCCTGGTGGAATGGACGGGCTACGCCAGGCTGATGAGAGGCAGTGTCCTGGCGCTGCGGGGAAAAGAGTTCCTGGAAGCGGCCAGGGGCCTCGGAGCTTCGGATTTCTATATCATGAGAATACACATACTTCCCAATGCTCTTCCGAGCCTTTTGGTCATGGCAACTCTGGGGATGGGAAACGCAATCCTCGGAGCCGCATCTTTGAGCTTTCTCGGACTTGGCGTTCAGCCGCCGACTCCTGAGTGGGGTGCGATGATGAACGATGCCCGCCCCTTCATTCGGGCTTTTCCGCTGATGATGATCTTTCCGGGAATTGCCATCACAGTATCCGTCCTGGCTTTCAATCTGCTGGGAGAAGCGATCCGGGTCAGGCTGGACCCTCGCGCCGAGATGAAAAATGAGTTATAGGAGCTACAATTTGGCTTGGATTCTGCAATAAGCCGGCTCATAATCCCGCCCGCCCATCAGCCCGCTCGCAAATCCCGACTTCAATTATCTTTCGAGCTTTTGATCTCGACGATCCGCCCCTTATCCATCATGGCAATCCGATCGCTCATGTGTCTCACCACCTCCAGGTCATGGGAGATGAAGAGCATGGTAAGACCGAAGTCCCTTTTCAAGTCCATGATGAGCCGCAAGATTTGAGCCTGCACGGATACATCCAGCGCCGCCGTCGGCTCGTCTGCCACTATGAACTCGGGATTGATGGCCAGTATTCTTGCCAGGACGACTCGCTGGTTCTGGCCGCCGCTGAGCTGATAGGGGTAGCGGTTCACATGCTCCTGATTCAAGCCCACTATATCCACCAGCTCCTGCACATGGTTGCGAATCTCGCTCTTGCTGCATCTTCCCCTCAGGCCCAGGCGGAAGGGCTCGGCGATGCTCTCGCCGATCTTCATGCGCGGGTTCAGGGACGACTCCGGGTCCTGGAAGATCATCTGCATGCGGGGTCGCAGTTTCCGCATCTCGGCGTGCTTTAGGCCCGTTATATCCTGGCCGTCGAAGACGATCTTTCCCGCGGTCGGTTCAATCAGCCTCAAGAGCAGCCGTCCCACCGTGGTCTTGCCGCATCCGCTCTCGCCCACGAGGCCTAACGTCTCGCCCTTTTCGATGGCAAAAGAAACGCTTTGCACCGCAGGCTTGTATCTCTTCTTGATGAAGCCTGAGGCAAAGTGCTTTTGCAGATCATAAACTTCGATCAATTGAATTGATGACACCTCACCAAATGCCCTTTTTCTATTTGGACCATCTCCGGATGTTTCATCTCACAAGTTTTCGTGGCCATGCGACAACGAGGATGAAAACGGCAGCCGGATGGAGGACAAATGAGCGACGGACTGGTGCCTGGAATAGGCAGAAGACCCCGGCTGGGGAGGGAATTGATGAAGCCTTGAGTATATGGATGGGCAGGGTCGTTTAAGATCTCCTGGGATGATGCCTCCTCAAGCAGTTCTCCGGCATACATAACAGCGATCTTGTCGCAGATGCTTCCTGCCACACCAAGGTCGTGGGTGATCATGAGCATGGCCTTATGCAATGTAGCCTCGCGCAGGAGTTCGACGATCTGCATTTTGGTTTTGATATCAAGCCCTTTGGTCGGCTCGTCGGCTATGATGAATTCAGGATTGCATGCGAGGCCCATAGCGATCATGACCCGCTCTCTCATGCCGCCGGACAGCTCATGCGGGTATTGATTGGCATTAGCCGCAGCATCCGGAAGGTGGACCGATTGCAGCATCTCAATGGCTCTTGCATTCGCCTCTCGTTTTCCGAGGCCCTGATGGAGCCGAATCGCCTCTGCGATCTGATCGCCCACTTTCAGCACAGGATTGAGTGATGTAGTGGGATTTTGCAGGATCATGGCGATCTCCTTGCCACGCAGACGCCTCATATCCTCTTCCTTTAGCTTCAGGATATCCCTACCTTTGTAATTGATCTTGCCTTCTATGCTGGTAGTGGGCTGCAGCAAACGCACAATGGACATGCCAAGGACCGTCTTGCCGCAGCCCGTCTCACCGATTAGGCCCAGCCGCTCTCCCTCGGCGACCAACAGATCAACGGTGTCCACAGCCTTTACCATTCCATCTTGGGAGGGGAACTGGGTTCTAAGTTTGATGATATCGAGCAATGCCATTTTATAACCTGCTATTTCCAATAGATCTTATAACTTGCTATTTGATGTTATATTATTATGAATCACGCGACACAGATATGCAGATACGCTGCGCCCGAATTTGAGATTTATTAAATTCGTAATTTTACAAAATTATGCCAAAATTTATCTGAGATAATCGTGATGAATGTCTTAAATTAGTAAGAAATACTTCGACGATATTTCATTTCCTAATTAAAAAAATAATTTTTCTAACCCCAAAAAGAACGGAAGAAATGAACGATCATTTGCACATTTACGATCCAGAGGAATTCAATTAGTCTATGAATCCCTGCGCCTCGAAAACGAGATTTCCTTTTTCATCCAGCTCCCTAAATACGGCCCAGGTTGCTCTGTCTCTGGTGACTGGATTCATGAAATCGTCGAAATAGAACATCTCAGACTTTACACTTCCACCTATTGAGTTCTTTCGTTTTACTTTGTTCATAACATACTATTGTTCTAGTTCTACTATAAAAATTATTAAGTAAGTAAAGCAACTTCATATTAGATCCAATTTTACTTTTGATATGTACATAATATTAGTCCAGAAGAGAAACGCTATCTACTTTGGGGATAGCTTTTCAGGACTCAATCGCACCAGCATGAGAACGATCATCTATTCGCGAGTATTCTGACACGGGACGCACTTGACAGGGTATACCAGTCAAAAATAGACGAAAGGATGTACCAGTCAAAAAATAGGCGCAATTGGAATATTGAACGAAGGAACGTGGATCAATCAGCTCTCAAAAAAAAAAAAATGAAATCACTTACCCGATTGTAAATTCGCGTCTCTCATGATGGCTTAACCAGTCTTCTTCAACGTGTCTGACTATTATATCATACTAATTGTAGAAAAATTCATATTACATAAGCGTATCACTTGAAGTCGTATTCTAAAAAGGTGATTGCAGTGGCAGAAAAGAGGAATTTCGCCCTAAGGGACGCAGAGGGGAATGAAATTGGCGTCTTCACAGGAAAATCTCCTCGGCAGGCCGCACTGAAAGCCGCCAACCGAGGCCATAAAGAAATACGGCTGAGAGAGCACGGCACCAAGAGATTGCACATATTCAGAGGTGAACGAGCAAGGGTCAAGAAGCCTAAGAGAGCCCCTGAATGGATGCCGGACAAGATCTGGAAGCCAAATGTAAAGAAGATCGGTGTAGAGAGCCTGACAAATCAGTGACTCACTGGCTATTCGTTTTTATCTTTTTTCTTTTCATGAACCGGTGGCCTTCCTTTAGGTGTATTCTCTCTATTGCGACTCAGATTTATTAGAGTTATTCGGCTTTCCGAAGCTACGGCGGCTCTCGCTCCCGGCCCGGCAGCCTGCGGCATCGGCGGCGGGCGGTAGCACGCGGGCGGCTGAAATGTGAGCAAGCAAAAATGAATTAGGCTTTTAGTGGATGCTAATCTGGATTTTAGTGCAGGTATTTCAATTTATACTATTGCTAATCCAACCATTTCAGTCCACGAAAAACTAAACTCTGGTAGTGCCTTTCCACATCAGAGGATGCGGGCCTTTTCCAGTGAATGGACCGTCGAATCCAAGGGCGTGTAGCTTTCTCACCAACTCGTTCCAGGAGACTGGCGATAATCTCGACACTGATTCATGCCTCGACTGGTGCTCTTATCGTTCGGCCTTCTATCGCCGGTATGGGCAGGTTTGATCGCAAGCTAAAAGCGATCCAGTCTTCTATGGCCATTCTCAAATTGTCGCGGCACTCTTCCGGGGTTTTGCCGCTTGCCCAAACGCCCTTCAATTCAGGCACTTCGCCATAATAGGGCTCATCATCGTCGATGACCTCATAGACCGCCTTGGAGATTGCCGCCTGGATGTACTCGCAGAACATAACAGGATTTAATGCAACGCCTTGAGATATAATGTTTATCTTGTTTATCTCAGATATGTGAGCCTGAGTCATTGCATCCTGGAATTCTTCGAGTTATTCGGCTTTCCGGAGCTATGTCGGCTCTCGCCTCCGGCCCGGCAGCATGCGGCATCGGCGGCGGGCGGGCCATGCACCGCAGGCCGCTCGCTTGCGGACGCATGAGCCGGCAAATCAATATTGTTGTGCCTTATTGTGCCAGAAAGCCGATTGCGCCGTTTGATGAAATGCTGTCTGATGAGTGTTTAATAAATCACGGCTTCCAAACCTTAAGATAAGGAATGCGCTCGAAATCGGCATCGTTCGTTGCTAAGTTGGTCAAACCGTTTATTTTCATAATTGCGAGATGAGCAGAATCCATTGCCATGAGATGGAATATCTTGGATAGCTGCACAAATTCCGGAAAAGTTTGAGCATCCAGAATTGTGATGTTAAAACCGTTGATGATATCCATCTCATCCCAAACATCGCTCAGCTCATCAAGGATCTCCGGTTTTTCCTTGAATAGTCGTTTGGCATATTGAGCCTTTACATCAAAGGTATCAACAATTTCCGATATCATCAGCTTGTGGAATACCTCATTGAGGACGAATCCTGATGAATAGCCGTGCACTTCTTCTCGGTCTACCCTGGCGAGAAAATCCCGGCATGGCACTCCAAAGGTGGGATGATCGAAAGCTGAATACAGAAAGATATTTGCGTCTAGGAAGACATTCTCTCCTTCTGGAAGGTCGGAAAGTTTCAATCCCATATCTCCATATCGATTATCTCATCCGCAGTCTTCTTATCGATTGCCATTTTTCCGTGGAACTTATCGACGAGATTTCGCTGGACTTCGATCTCTACTTCCTCGCCTTCAATTAGATTCAAATCCTGGAAGGGCCTGAGAACCTTGCCTTCATATCTAGCGCGGACTTTTACACCCATCATGACTCACTGTTCTTAATTTGTAGCTAGATCTATAAATGTTATTGTGCTCTCCAGAACTGCGTTCATAGTTCATTCAAGCTTCTGAATTCTTGCATCTGTTCTGGGCCGTCCAGGTTTTCCGATTCTACGGCGGCTCTCGCCCCCGGCCCGGCAGCCTGCGACATTGGCGGCAGAGCGGGCCCTGCATCGCAGGCCGCTCGCTTGCGGGGGCGGGGGCACGCAGGCGGGCATACAAGAGGATGGTAATGCAGACTGTTGACGAATGGTGCAGTTGAGATATTATATTAGATGGATCTTTTTAAATTGATAATATAGATTATTTATTGGTCTTCAGTCTTCTTTTATGTATCGTAATTACTTTGAGATCCTTTATTCGAAACATTGGCTTGTCTGGCTTTTCCGTTGTTATAAATTCATCCGCATTAGCTGAGATAGCTGCAGTAATATGCAAGGCATCCATTGCGCCTAAACCGTATTGCTTGGCTCGCTGGCTCGCGTCTTCGACAAGTTCTTCGCTGAAATCGACCCAAACGGCCACATCATTATCGAAGAAACTGCTGTAGAAATCTGCTTCTTCTTCAAATCCATTGTAAACTGCCTTCGGAAGAATCTCCAGCTTCACAAAAGAGCTGGATACAAATTCTCTCTCGATATCGTCAAGGATTTCTATGGCTCGAATCGCCACCTCATCTGTGCCACGAGCAGCTGCTATTAAGACTCCGGCATCGATGAAAGATCTCCTGATCTTCACTCGTCTTCTCCTCTCCGCTCAGAGATCTCCCGCACGATCTCTTCCGAGTTGAGTAGAGGTATTCCGGCAGCAATGACGCGGGCACGAAGGGCCCAAAGGCGGCGTCCGCGTGGAGTCTTTGGCGTGTAAGAACTGCAATCACGTCCGGTTGCTTTTTTGCTGGGTGCAATTTTTGATTTTGACATGCTCACACCGTCCTTTCGCAATTCCATCTATTTGCATACTGCGACGCTCTTGGCACATCAATCTTGTGATGAGGTGCAGCTCAGAAAATGCCGGTTTCATGTGTACATCTAAACCTTCCGATTCTACGGCGGCTCTCGCCCCCGGCCCGACAGCCTGCGGCATCGGCGGCGGGCGGGCCGGGGCCGGTGGGTCGGTCGCTTGCGGAGGCCGGGAGCACGCAGACGGACGCATGAGCGAGCAGATCAATATTAATGTGCCAGAAAAGCAATTGCGCCGTTTTATGAAATGCCGTCTGATGCATGATGTTCGCATAATTTCTATGTAATGTATGCAAAATCAAAAACCTGGAAATTGCGGTAATATTAAATAAATTAAAGATCAGGCCATTCTCCTGGTGGTTTGCCGAAAAGTGGATTATGCGGTAGATCGAGCCTAAAATGATTCATCCTATCTCGAAGAAATCTTTCAATACTATCTGCTATTTCAGGACTAATTGTGCCTTGTCTTAGTTCAAAACCATAAGTTCTTAAGCAGGTAAAATTATATATTTTGATATGCTCATCAAATTCATCCCCTAAAAATAAATTGGTTGGGCATTCAAAATCTTGGAGCAGATTCGCTAATTTCTTTAATTCATCTCTATCAACCATCTTGTATAATGGCGATCCGATTTCATTTATCTTCCAATTCAGCATGCAATTATGAATAACTGAGAGGAGAATCCAATCCTTATAACCCTTCTTGTAATAACTATCACACTTATTGCAGAATGATTCATCTTTTTGTAGCATCACTACTTGTTTCTTTATCACTTTATGCAGATGAATATACCTATTTTTGATGAATTCAATAGAATTCTGCTCATTAAATTTCCGATGGAGGGGTGGGATTGGACCAGTACTCGATATCATAGCTGGATACACCTATCACATTCTTTAATGCGTTAATTGTAGGCAAAACCGAAAATGCACGATCGAATGCGCCTTCTTTTGCCCAAGCTTCAAATTCTTGTTGGAGGTCATCAATTGGATCTATAGTAATATCAAGAAGAAGTTTGAAAAAGAATTTTTGAACATATTCATTAATTTGTTTGCCATGGATTCCACTCATCCAATCCAATATGTCAGGTTTCCAGATAAATCGGTAACTTTTTTTTGGATCGGACGATTCTTCAAGGTTCACCACAGATGGATTCTTACCATCTAAACTGAAATCTACTGAGATTTCTACCTCATCAACAATGAATGCAAGATTCTCCCAGTGAGCTAATGCTAGGGCTGCTTCGATACTACTAAGCAAATCCTCTGTGAAGGCGATAGTACCAAAAGAGTTCTTTGACTTTAATCGATAAGTCACTCCCATGATCACTGTCTTAAACTCGCAACATGAACGAGTTTGTCCCGCTAAACCATTAGGAATTTCCTCTGATGCTATTTGGGTTTTCCAACAATTAAAGAACTCGTCTAGCTTTCCCCTATGCATGGACCAGTCTTTAGGCCCTTCTCTTATCAGAGCATCAGTATCACCAAGGGAGTAAAGAAGCGCAAATCGAGCCATCGGTAGGTTAACATCATCTAGACCATTTGGGAGATTTGCCAAGGCCTTGAGATCATCCGAATTTAGGTTAAGGAAGAAACAACCGAGGATTAGCTCCTGCATTTTTAAATCTTCTTCTAAATTGCAAATATCAAGCTGCATTGACCGTAAATTGTTTATTAAATACCACGAAAGTTGATACCATGCAATAAATGGTGCAATCCGTCCTAATTCCAATTCTAAGCAGCTCATTTGAATAGCTGCGAATAATCCTAGTTTAGGATATTTGTAAAGCGACTCATAGTTCTGCATTGCAAAGTTCGCCGCAAGTAAAGCTTCCCTTCTAGCAGCCCAAAGAAGACCTTTACATCTGTAAGCATGGGAGCAAACAAGGGCTGCATGGATACCACCTTCCAAAGTCTCCCTTTGCAGAAGGCTAGCTCGGGCTTGGCCCATAAAATGGAGAATATCTGTTATATTATCCTTATGAAGGGCCTGTATTCCTCTTCTGTATAGGACCTTGCCTTTTTCAATTTCACCAGATCTTTCTCCTATTGTATCTAACATTACATTGTAAAGTTCATCGTATCCCGGCAGATCACTGAAGGTTTCACCTATTGCTTCAAAGGTACGGCAAAATTTAAAAAGAGGATACATACCGAGTCCTTTAGCCATTTCGAGGCATTTCTTCATACCTTTGAAAGCACGTTCTACTTTTAGAGTATCCACAAACGAAAATATATCCTCATGCATTTCATCGCATTTTATGTTGCCAAATTTTATCTGTTTTGCTGCATTATATATTTCGCTGTATATATCTAGTTCATATAATATCGTGAATGCACTCAAGGCATTGGTAGGTCTATCTGTTTTATTAGATAATCGATCTGCTTGAGATCGTATGATATCTCTTCTTTCTTCTAGCTTTCTAATATCATCTATAGCTCCATTTTCAATTGCCCATGGAAAAAGTGGAAGCCAAAGATTAAGAAAAAGCTCACAATCTTCTGCATCTTCGGTTCCAGGTAAATAATTTTCCATTTCTCTGTATATATCCTCTAAAGCTATTAAATCATCAAACCACCATAGACTAGTCCATGCGTGTTGATAGCAGCATCTAATTATTTGTCCCCTGTTGCCAAATTTAGTGGCGAGGTTTTTTGCTTTAACAAAGAGCCCATCAATCTCATAACGAGGCTTTCCAAGACCC
>RPOO01000007.1 GCA_003857025.1 Methanothrix sp. | reverse complement strand
GGCCGAGGTCCGGCCAAGCGATCTTGTTCTTGAGATCGGCTGCGGCAGCGGTTTCGTGTCCAAGGAGCTTGAAGGTATTGCGCCGAGCATTCTGGCCACTGACATCAATCCTCACGCCGTCCTGGCAGCGAAAGCGCTAGGAGTCGATGTGGTGAGGGCCGACCTTTTTCAAGGCATTAACGGAAGGTTCGACCTCATCCTCTTCAACCCTCCATACCTCCCCACCGCGCCGGAGGAGAGGACAGGCCAATGGATAGATCATGCTCTGGACGGAGGCGAAGACGGTCGGGAGGTCATCGCCCGGTTTCTGAAAGACCTAATGTCTCATCTGAGCCCGACGGGAAGAGCGTTGCTGCTGATATCCAGCTTGACGGGGCTCGAAGAGGTGCGGGAGATGGCTGTCGCGCAGGAATTTCATACTACTGTTGTGGCCACGGAGAGATGCTTCTTTGAGCAGCTTCATGTTTTGAGGATATCCGTCGCGCATGAAAGAGATTAGTGATCTCTTGTTCTCTTTGGGCTATTCGGACCGGACTCGTTCCTAATATTATCTATTTGATTATTCTATCTAAATTATATGCAGGCCTTTTGCGGACCAATTTATGCTTTGAGTATATTATTAATATCAAATAATTTAATTTCTATCTAAACATGTCGCTTTGCATATCTTAAATCTATATACTGGTCAATTGATATAATTGTTTCGTCTATCAAATCGTTATTATTGGGCCGGGTTCTTTGGATCGTTATCTAATGCATTGGCAGATGTTTATTGCTTTTATTAAGCAATATTGCTCGATCTTGCATAACTTTATATTTGTGAAAAATTAGGGAAAAACGTAGGCGCTCTTGCAGTATGCTAATGGTGATAAAACAATGAAACTTCGGGTAGTCAGTTCCAAGAAGGAGATCGATGATCTGAACAAGAATGAACAGCTGATACACCTGGCATTTCGGGCAGCCAACACGGATATCTTCAAGCTCCTGCAGAACTGTCCCAGGGTCAGGGCTGTTCAAGTGCCGTCCTCCTACCGCAAGACTCTATCTCGGGCCAGCGAGATGTTCCTGGTGATGCAGGGTGTGGAGCTGATCGAAGGCGATGTCTGGGGCCACCGAAAGGATATCGACGATTACTACTGCATCGATGAGCGGGTGCTGGAGAGGATAGATGCTCTGCAAAGCAGCGGGGAGAATGCAAATGACATTGCACGCACCATCTCCAGAGATACCAAGCTCTCCCCGGCACTGGTGAAGTATCTCGTCAAGCAGAGATCTTAAGCGGGTTGTTCCGCTTCTTCGCTTTTAAGACGGGCGCGCTCAGCAGCCAGCAAAGATATAAGCTTTTCTTGAACCTCATTAACGCCTTGGCCAGTTTCCGTGGACATCTCCGGAACTTCCTCATACCTTTTGATATCGGTCTTGTTGGCCACGACAAGCAAGGGGAGCCTGGTCCAGCTCTTCATATCTTCTGCCAGACGAAGCTGGGACTGCAAGGGATAGCCGCAGTGCTCGCTTGGGTCCAGTATGAAAAGGATAACGCCCGGCAGGTGGTTTAGCGCGGCCATGGCCTGGCGCTCGATATCATTCCTCTCCTCGTCGGGGCGGTCGAGCAGGCCGGGAGTGTCTACCACCTGATACTTCAGGTCGTCTCGATAAAAGTGGCCCACATAAACGCCGCGGGTGGTGAACGGATAGCTGGCGATCTCCGGCCTTGCTCCTGTCACGCGGGCGATGAAGCTCGACTTGCCGACATTGGGGTAGCCGGCAATGAGCACCGTCGGCAGCGCCGGATCGATGGTCGGCATCTGGCGGAGCATGTTGCGGGCGTCATTAAGAAAGAGCAGGTCTTTTTCGATGGACCTCATGACGGAGGAGATGCGCCCGAAGGCCGCCTTTCGAACTGACATGGTGTCCTGGGTGCGGGAGTGTTTCATCTTGCCCATCGACTCTCGGGTGATCAGTCTGACCTGATTTGAAGCCCAGTCCAGGCGAGAGAGGCTGATTCTCATGGCATCAACGCCCACAATGATGTCCGCCATCTCCCGGTAAAACGGCGGCAGGTTATCGAAGGACGGAAATTTCCTGATCAGATTGGAGATATTGTCGGAGATTATGTTGCCTGCGTTTCGCACCATCGACTCATTGTCTTCGGCTCGGGCGGCGCGTCGGAAGGCTTTATCCAGAAGCTCTTGTGAGGTTGGAACGGTAGGAAGCTGCTCAAACATTAACTCCAGTTTACCGGCAATGGCAGATAAACCTTTAGGCCGCGTCGGAATATTTGATAAATAAAATGTTTTCGGAAGGCTTATATAGGACTTCTATATCTATATAGATGAGGTGGCCTGTTGAAAAGATTAGGCACCGCGCTTCATGTGGTGGCGAATAGACTGATTGTCCGCGGCGAGCAAAACGATGGAAGCGAGACCAGTATTCCCAGAACAAACTCTTGGGTTGTGGATCAGAAACGAACGAAGGTCGGAAAAGTTTTCGATATATTTGGCCCTGTTGATAATCCGTATATCATTGTTCGACCAAACAGAGGAATAGATGCCGCTGCCCACGTCGGAAAGAAACTCTATATCGACGAGGCGTCGGGGAGAGATGGCAAGTGGAAGAGATTGAGAAGCTGAGAGAGATAGAGAGGGTGGAGCCGGAGAAGCTCAAAGAAAGGACCCGGCTCAAGCGCGAGAAAGAGAAGGTAGACGAGTTCGAGAAGTTCACCGTGGAGTGCCCGGAATGCGGGAGCCATACTCTGGTGCGCGACTACGAGCGGGCCGAGCTTGTCTGCTCTGATTGCGGTCTCGTCATCGACGAGAACTTCATCGATCAAGGGCCGGAGTGGAGAGCTTTTGATCACGATCAGCGCATGAAGAGGTCGAGGGTCGGCGCGCCCATGACCTACACCATTCACGACAAGGGCCTCTCTACCATGATCGATTGGCGGAACAGAGACTCTTACGGCAAGACCATTTCCTCCAAGAACAGGGCGCAACGGTACAGGCTGAGAAAATGGCAGAGGCGCATCCGGGTCAGCAACGCAACGGAGCGCAACCTTGCCTTCGCGCTGTCCGAGCTGGACAGGATGGCATCCGCTTTGGGTCTTTCCCGGAACGTGCGAGAGACGGCAGCCGTGGTCTACCGCAAGGCAGTGGACAAGAATCTCATCCGCGGGCGGAGCATTGAGGGCGTGGCCGCAGCCGCGCTTTATGCTGCATGTCGCCAGTGCAACGTGCCGCGCACCCTGGACGAGATTGCCGAGGTGTCCAGAGTCTCCCGAAAAGAGATCGGCAGGACCTATCGGTTCGTATCCCGCGAGCTGGCCTTAAAGCTCATGCCCACGAGTCCGATTGATTATATTCCCCGCTTTTGCAGCGGCCTTAATTTGAAAGGCGAGGTGCAGGCCAAGGGAATCGAGATCCTGCGCCAGGCCGCGGAGAAGGAACTCACCAGCGGGCGCGGGCCCACGGGCGTGGCCGCAGCCGCCATCTACATCGCCTCAATTCTTTGCGGCGACCGGCGGACGCAGCGCGAGGTGGCCGATGTGGCGGGCGTGACGGAAGTCACCATCAGGAACCGCTACAAAGAGCTGGCGGAAGAGCTGGACATTGAGATAATCCTCTAAAATGGGATTGTCTCCAACATTCTTTATTTGATTATAATCTTGAATATCCAACATTGCGTCTCATTTTGAATCGTGATCATTTGACCAATTCGTCAATTTTAACTGCTTCGACGGTTTCGAGGATATTGACCTATGCATTTCAGTTGGGCTGAGCTTGTTTTCCAGCCTTACCGATTCTTCGCGCCCTTTAGTCCCGCCGCCCAGCATTTCAACGAGCCGGTCGATGAAGGCGATCTGGCCTTTGTGAATCTTCTTCTTTCCCTGTTCCGAATTAAGCCACGCGGCTCTGTCGATCTCAGGATACTCCTTTACGATCCCCGATTTTTTTGGCCACTCCAATGAAAATTTATTGCTAACTACCATTTTTTCATCCAGATCTTTTTGCAGGGCATAGGCATGAATCATCTTGCCGCTCGGCTGCCGGACCATGCCCAGATCGAGGAACTCGCCGTCAATGTCAAAGCCGGTCTCTTCCCGGAATTCTCTTCTGGCCGCTTGCAGTGGATTTTCATCTCCTTCCATCAACCCTTTCGGAATCGACCAGGCATTTTCGTCCCTATTCTCCCAGAAAGGGCCTCCGGGATGCACGAGAAACATCTGAAGCCGGCTGTCTTGGAAACGGAAGAGAAGGATGCCGGAACTATGCGAGGCGTGCGGTGGCATGACTGGTATTGTTTGTATTCGAAGAGGGAAAAGCCTATGGATTTAAGCCTTGGAAGCCGAAATGCTTGCATGAGTGAGAGCCCGACTGTTCGATTTTGGGAGGTGGACTTCCTGCGAGGAGTGGCGATTCTCATGATGGTCCTCTTTCATTTTGTTTTCGATTTGAATTATTTCGGCATTCGATCCGTTGAAGTCCATTCCGGATTCTGGTTCTATTTCGCTCGTCTCACCGCCTCGCTCTTTCTCCTGCTCGTGGGTGTTTCTCTGGTTCTGAGCCACTTTCGGGCCGAGCGGCAAGGCTGGACAGTCCAGTTCCGGCTGAGGGTTCTAAAACGGGGCATCTGGATATTCTGCCTGGCTATGGGCATCACATTTGTAACTTACCTATTCGTCGGAGACGGATTCATCGTCTTCGGGGTGCTGCACCTCATCGCGGTATCGCTCCTGCTCGCACTTCCATTTCTCCGGTTGCATTGGTTGAATTTTGTTTTTGGATTGTTATTCATACTGTCAGGGCTGTTTATTCAAAGCATTAATGTCAATTATCCCTGGCTGCTGTGGCTGGGGCTGGAGCCTTCTGGATTTTATTCCCTGGACTATTTTCCCATCGTTCCCTGGTTTGGCGTGGTACTTACGGGAGTTGCCACGGGTGATCTTTTCTACGGAGGTTATCGTCGAAAGATCCCGTTGCCTGATCTCGGCGGCTCTCCGTTCGTGGGGTTGCTGGCGTTCTTGGGCCAAAATTCTCTGGTGATTTATCTTATCCATCAGCCGGTGCTAATCGCATTATTCTATCTTTGCGGCGTCTCTCTGCCCTGGAATTGACTGCACGATCCTACACCTACAGGCTGATCCCGCAAGATAAAAATATCTGAGTGACTTGGAACGGCAAGATATGAATGGACAGAATCGCAAGGACATCCGCCCCGGTCTTGAGGTGGACATAATTCTAAAGAAGGACCAGCGCACCGGCAAGAGAACGCGAGGAATCGTCAAAGAGCTTCTCACCAATTCATCATACCATCCGCACGGCATAAAGGTGCGGCTGCAGGACGGCCAGGTGGGCAGGGTACAGGAAATCCTCAGTTCTCAGTGAATCAAAGGAATAACCTGCTAATTATTTGATGCTCGCAAATCGGTCATTCGGGCCTTTCTATGTTTTTCATCCTGTTACGTTGCCGTTCGTATGGCGCTAATTCTCCCCCGCATTTAGCGCAGCGATTATCTGATGATACGATATAATATATTTTGCATGACGGACAATAAAACCACTGTTTCATGTTCCTCTTGGTAATTTTAAATTCCATTCTTAAATTAACGAATATAAGGATGTGGTACACTAAAGGCGTGGTATCTGCTTCTCGACCCCTAGCTTTTTATCTTCCGCCTTCCCAAGTCTTCGCTCATGGTAAAGGAAGTACATGCAGCTCATATCCTGTGCAAGACCGACAAGAAAGCCATAGAAGTGCAAGAGAAACTGGCAGCCGGCCAGAGCTTTGCCGAGATGGCCCGCAAATACTCACAATGCCCCTCCGGCAAGAGCGGCGGCGACTTGGGCTGGTTTGGCAAGGGCCGCATGGTGCCTGAGTTCGAGAAGGCGGCCTTCGAGGGCGAGAAAGGCAAGATCCTGGGGCCGGTGAAGACCCAGTTCGGCTATCATCTCATCAAGGTTCTGGATAAAAAATGAGTTTTCAATTGATCTGGCCGCTCACTTCGCCTCTCCTCGGAGGTTTTTCCGGGTTGCGGCTCGCATTTTCTATTTTACTTGCATCCATTTTTGCAGTATCGGTTCCGCTTTCAATAATTCCCGGTGAGCGCAGGCAAGGTTGCTTCTGTTCAAACACTCGCTGGAGCTGGAGATTGCCGATGAGGTCTCCCTCATATCAGAAGTGAAATTGCCATTGGATTTGACGATGAATGGCTGATATTGAGAGTACTTATTCTGGAATGAGCCGAAGGCTTTCATCAGGTCGGCTTGCTGCAACCGTGTGGCATTCAGGTCTCCTTGGCCTGAGTAATTGAGTGCCAGCGAATACGGTTCGTCGACCCGTCTTAAATCTTCATGGAATGCATTCGTGGTTAACGCTATGCTGGCGTAGACGCCTGCCGCGGCCAGGAATAAGGCCACAACGACAAATGCCGCTTTCAGGTTCTTGTCCTTGCGCTTGATGGTCTCGCAGCTGTTCCAGCCCAGCAGATTGTACAGACCGCAATTTCCAGTCGCCGCCTGAAAAAGCAGGACCAGGGTGATCAAATAGAGCGGAATTTGCCAGTCTACGGCCACCCAGAAAAACGCTATGATGAGGCAAATCTCTGCTAGTATCACCCTAAAGAGCCGGTCCAGCGTGCCGAGGTTCTTCACGAACATGCTAGTTCCCGTATGACATTATTAAGGGTTTCCGTTTGCCGTTAGCTTGCGGTCTTGGGTTGTACCATTACACATAATCCACTGCGCATATTATTTACGATTTTTAATCCCTGCATTCATTGCGCATCCTGCTGCAAATAGCGGTCATCTTTAATAACAAATTTTGAAATATTCTCGCAAAGGTTTACAAAGAACTGATGGATAATTCTCCCTTCGCCCAACTTTTCAAACTAAACTCCATTTTAAATACTAGCAATACTATAACAAGTGAATCCTTAAGAAAAGGTTCATTATAATGTCTGCTGTGTCTGGTATCCCTATTACTAATACCTCAGATTTTGTAGAGGTCCAAAATATCAGCGTGCCATTGGAAGCGGCCCCGGTCTTTCCCGGCGATCCAAAGTATTCCAGAGCATCCATATCCCGGCTGGAGGACGGAGCGGAATATAATTTGTCCTCTATTTATCTTGGCACTCATTCGGGCACTCATATCGACGCTCCGGCGCATCTGCTTCGAGGCGGCAGGACAATTGATCAGTATCCTTTAAGCCGATTTATTCTGCCGGTTCAGGTAGTATCCGTGAATTGCCCCGGCAACGGAGATCCGATTGACCTGTCCGCCCTGCAGGATTTGAAATCCGGCGAAGGTGAGGCTCTGCTCTTCAAGACGAATAATTCTCGTCGTCGCTTGATGCATAATTCAGTCTTCACAGAGGAATTTGTCTATCTATCACGAGAGGCTGCAGCTCGTTGTGCTTCGCTGGATTTTGGCCTTGTAGGCGTCGATTACCTCTCCGTGGATCGATACGGTGACGACCTTGCTCCGGCGCATCGCGCTCTATTGGAAAATGAAATTTTGATCTTGGAAGGCATTGATCTCGAAGCCGTCTCTCCCGGAAGGTATCATCTCATCTGTCTGCCGCTAAATGCGGCGGACCTCGATGCCGTCCCGGTTCGAGCCGTCCTAGTAAGGTGATAAATCTGCCTCTCGAATTCATGTACAAATTTGCATTGGACCATATGCCGGATGCAGTCATCATGAGCGATCCGGATGGAAAGATCACATACATGAATCCGGCTTTGGAGCGGTTGGTAGGGTCGCTAACCTGCGATACAATGGGAACGAATTGCACTGAGGTGCTGGGAGAGCATTTCTCTGAAATTTTGCGCGCGTTACAGGAGAAATCTAAAGACGCCGCGAGCGGCAGGTTCGACTTAAATGGAAGAGTCCTGGAGTACTCTGCCTCTCGAATAAACGAGGGCGGCAGACTTCTCGGTGTCATCATCATTTTGAAGGATGCGCCGTCTACATTCCTCCCGTCCGGTGAAGAATGCGGCGGTGTCGGTAGCGACAAATCCTGCTGCGAATCAGGCAATGAACGCGGCAAGAAGGACCGCATCCTTGCCGGGGCGGCTCTCGCCGCAAACCAGCTCCTGATCACAAGAGAGATGGACCTGGCGTTCGAGCAAGCAATGGAGGCATTGGGATGTTCCGCAGATGTGGATCGAGTCTGCATCTTCGAGAACATCCGTTCTGCAACGGGCGAAAGATGCTGCAAATTGCGATACGAGTGGGCGAATGACATAAGAATTCCCAAATTAAGTCAAATTCTCCCTGCTGTTCTATCTTACGACTATCCGGTTCGCTGGGGCGATTGTCTGGAGGACGGTATGCCTCTCAAGGGGCTTGCCAGGAACCAGCCCGTGCAGATAAAAGCATTTTTCGAGCAATTAAATGTGCTCTCATTTCTTGCCGTTCCCATATTCGCTATGGACCGATTCTGGGGCTTCATAAGTTTTGATGATCTGCAGTGTGAGCGGATCTGGACCTGGAATGAAGTATCGGTCCTGATGACCATAGCCAGCGCCATCGGCGGCATCATGGACCGTTATGAAGCCGAAAAGGCGCTGCGGGAGAGCGAGGAGAAATACCGCGAGCTGGTGGAAAGTGCCAACAGTATCATCATGAGAACAGACACCCTTGGCCGCATCACCTTTTTCAATAAATTTGCGCAAAGCTTCTTCGGCTATTCGGATGCGGAGATCTTAGGCAAAAATGCGCTGGGCACGATTGTTCCCCTGATGGATTCAGAAGGGCGAGATTTGCGCGAGCTATTCAGGGATCTTGCCGTCCATCCGGAAAGCTATGCCTCCAATGTTAATGAGAACATGCGTCGCAACGGAGTGCGAGTATGGATTGCCTGGACCAACCGACCGGTTTTAAATGAACGCGGCGAGGTCGTCGAGATCTTATCTATCGGCAACGATATCACTGAAAATAAATTCTCCAGCCGGAGGCTGAAGGAGGCGGCGCAGGATCTGCGGGAGACCAGGGACTACCTGGAAAATCTCATCGCTCATGCCAATGCGCCCATTATTGTCTGGGATCCATCCTTTAAAATCACCAGGTTCAACCATGCCTTCGAGAGGCTGACAGATCATAATGCCAGGGATATGCTGGGAAAACCGCTCGATATTCTCTTTCCCGATGCGAGCCGGAGTGCGTCCCTCTCCTACATCCGCAAGACTCTGGCTGGAGAGCGATGGGATGCGGTTGAAATCCCCATCTTGCGAAGGGACGGCACCATTCGAACGGTGCTCTGGAACTCGGCCACCATCTATGATGAAGAGGGGCGGCATGTCGTTGCCACCATTGCCCAAGGACAGGATATAACCGAGCGAAATCAGGCACAGGAACAGGTTCGTTTCCAGGCGTCTCTCCTCGACCAGGTCCGCAATTCCGTGATCGCGACGGATCTTCGCGGCAATATCATTTATTGGAATCGGTTTGCCGAAGTTCTCTATCAGTACACTGCCCAGGATGTATTGGGAAAGAGCATCGCTGAGACCATTGTGCCCATTGACCGGCACTGGCGAATCAGCGAAATCATGGCTGCAATCGAGAGTTCGAGCTACCTGGAATGCGAGCTGCGGGTTCGGCGAAAGGACGGAAGCATATTCCCGGCCTTCTACACCTTCAATGCTCTGAAGGACCTCAAGGGAAAGCATATCGGATTTGTGGGCGTGAGCGTCGATCTCACGGAGAGAAAGCGAGCGGAACAGGACCTGCGGCTGGCCAAGGAGCGTGCCGAATCGGCAACCAAAGCCAAGTCCGAGTTCCTTGCCAATATGAGCCACGAGATACGGACGCCCATGAACGCAGTCATCGGGCTGACGGGCCTTCTCCTTAATACGGAAATCGACGAGCAGCAGCGGGGCTATATCGAGATCATTCGCAGCAGCGGTGATGCACTGCTCTCCATCATCAGCGATATCCTGGACTTCTCCAAGATCGAAGGCGGAATGCTGGAGCTGGAGAGCCAGCCTTTTGATCTCATCGATTGTCTGGAAGCGTCCATTGATCTGGTAGAAGACGCGGCTGTCAAGAAAGGGCTCTCGATATCCTACACCATTCCGCCAACCGTCCCATCAATGATCGTGGGCGATTCGACCCGCCTTCGCCAGGTTCTGGTCAACCTGCTCAGCAATGCCGTAAAATTTACCGAAAAGGGCTCGGTTTATATCGCAGTTTCCTCGCGGCCTGCCCCGTCCGGCCATGAAATTCAGTTCTCCGTGCGGGATACCGGGATCGGCATATCCGAGGATCGCATGAATCGTCTCTTCCAGTCCTTCAGCCAGGTCGATGCTTCGATGACTCGAAAATATGGCGGCACAGGCCTTGGGCTCGCCATCTCCAAGCACCTGGTGAGCCTCATGGGTGGAAGCATTCGGGCAGAGAGCAACCTGGGGCAAGGGTCCACCTTCTATTTCTCGATTCTAGCAGAGGCCGCCGTGCAACCGGCCACGGAGGGGTTTGCCGGAAAACCGATCTTGGTGGTGACTGAAGACGAGTCTTTGCGCGAATTGCTCTATGTTATCCTGAACTCCTGGTCCATGCAGCAGAAGAGCGTTTCATCCGCCGCGCTGGCCGAGGAATGTCTCTCCAAGGGTTCCTTTGATCTGGTCCTCTTGGACCTGCAAACGGACCGTTGGGATTTTATGATGCAGACGGCCCGCTCGAAATCAACTCCTGTGATCGCTCTGGGCACCATCGGAGGAGATGCCATTCTATTCTCATCCGCGGTTTCCCGACCGGTCAGGCCGTCAAGTCTGGCCCAGGCAGTCCATCGAGTCCTGCAAAAGAGCAGAAGCCGAGCGACGTCCTCGTTGCAGGCGGCATCGGCAAGCAGCAAAGATGAAATGAATCTATCTATTCTCCTGGCCGAGGACAATGCCGTGAACCAGATGGTGGCGCTGCGTATGCTGGAGCGCTTGGGCTGCCGGGCGGATGTGGCCACTAACGGTCTTGAGGTCTGTCGGGCGATGGAGACTGGGCATTACGATGTAGTGCTGATGGATGTGCAAATGCCGGAGATGGACGGCCTTGAGGCCACCAGAAAAATACGCGGCATGCCCAAAATTTCCCAGCCCTACATCATCGCCATGACGGCGCACGCTATGAAAGGCGATAAGGAAGAGTGCCTGAAGGCCGGCATGGACGACTACGTCTCAAAGCCGGTGCGTATCGAGCAGCTACAGGCAGCCCTGCGAAACAGCCGCAAGGAGAAACGAGGCAATGATCAACTGCAAAGGCCGGTTTGATGCCGCGGATGATGGTGATTAAATCAAAATAATATTGTGATTAAAAATTACATTATGATAAAAAAATAAAATTAATACTTTTGATCAAACCACCAGATGCCGCAGCTCCCAGAGCAATTTGGGGTTGAGCCGGAAGAGCACGCGTAGCATGCCGCGCAGATCCATCTTGGATATGTCTTCCTTTTTCAGGGACCCGAGGAGCTGGTTTAAGTCGTTATCCGATAGCTTCACGAAGAACTCCTTAAAGTCATAGCTGCGAGCGAGCAACTTGCCGATGTCCTCTCGCCAGCGGTCCTCGTAATCCTTGAGGCCCGATTTGCTCACGTTGCCTGCGGCAAGTGCCGTCGCCGCCACCTCGCCTGCGATGATGCCTGCCTGCATGGCGTTCAATATGCCGCCGCCTGTGAGCGGATCACTCTGCCGCGCGGCGTCTCCCACCAGCATAACGCCGTCCGCCGTGGTGCATTCGATGGGTCCGGTGCAGGGGTCGCCTCCTACTACCATCTCCAGGACTCTTCCATTGGGATAGTGAGTCCTCATGAAAGATCGCAGCAGTCTCATGGGCTCGCCGGGCTTTGATCGAGAGCCCAGGACCCCCAGGCCGACGTTGGCCAGCTTCTCGCCCTTGGGAAAAGCCCAGGCATACCCGGAAGGCGCGACTGTATTTCCCAGGAAAAATTCGCTGTATTCGCTATCAATGGACGGATCGTGCACCAGGAACTGGGCACAGGTACCGATATCCTTGAGCCTCAGGGTGGTATCGATGCCCGCCCAGCGCCCCACCTTGGACTCGACGCCGTCGGCTCCTATGACGATGGGTGCCTCGATATCCAGGCTCTCGCCCCCACGCATGACGGAGACGCCGCGAGGCACACCGTCTTTCTTGAGCAGCCCAAGGGCGCGCGTCTTGACCATGACTTTTGCGCCGGCCTCGGCAGCCTGCATGGCCAGGGCGCGGTCGAAGATCTTCCTCTCCAGGACATAGCCCACCTCGGCTCCGGCCTTGTCCTCGGACATGACGATGCATGAGCCGTCCGGGGCATAGATCCTGGCACCCTTCAAATCTGCTGCTATCCATTCCGGCTCAGGCTTCACCATCTGGCACAAAATTCTCTTGCCAACGCCTTCCGCGCAGCGCACCGGCTCGCCTATCTCCTGGCGTTTTTCAAGTAAGACAACCTTCAGGCCAGCCTGCGCTGCCGCTTTCGCTGCCATCGATCCGCCCGGTCCCGCGCCCACGACGACAACATCGCACTTTGTGCTCATGCCTTGACCTCCAGGGCTCCCACGGGACATATCTTGGTGCAGATGCCGCACTCCTTGCAGTCCGCCGCGACCTCGATCATGGTCTCCACCAGCTCCAGGGCACAGGTCGGGCAAACTCCGACGCAGGCACCGCAGTAGCAGCACTTGTATCTATTGATGGTAAGCAGGAAAATCACGTCCGTTTAGACCTGTGAATTGCCACGAGAATAATAATCCTTGCTCATAACCCTTGCCCGCCCACAGCTACGGCCACGTGGGTGGAAGCAGATACAATTTTTCCAAACCAATAAAATAAAAAAAGTTAACTGAATAGACATCTTCACGTGCTCTTTGCAGCCCGTTTTCATACTACCAGATGCCGCAACTCCCAGAGCAATTTTGGATTAAGCCGAAAGAGCACGCGTAGCATTCCGCGCAGATCCATTTTGGAGATATCTTCTTTCTTCAGGGAACCGAGCATCTGGTTCAGATCGTTGTCCGTCAGCTTTACAAAGAACTCCTTGAACTCGTAGCTGCGAGACAGATGCTTGCCGATGTCTTCCCGCCAGCGGTCCTCGTACTCCTTTAGTCCGGCTTTGCTCACATCGCCTGCGGTCAATGCCTTAGCCGCCACCTCTCCTGCCATGATGCCAGCTTGCATGGCGGACAGGATGCCTCCGCCGGTGAGGGGATCGGTCTGGCGGGCAGCGTCGCCCACCAGCATAACGCCGTCTGACGTCGTGGATTCTATCTGCCCCGCGCAGGGGTCTCCGCCCACTACCATCTCCAGCACCTTGCCGTTTGGATAGCGCGCCTTTACGAACTCATTCAAAAGCCTCGTTGCCTCGCCTGGCTTGGAACGAGTGCCGAGGACTCCCAGGCCCACGTTGGCCAGCTTCTCGCCTTTGGGGAAGGCCCAGGCGTAGCCCGCCGGAGCTATGCTGTTGCCGAGGAAGAATTCGGTATATTCGTCATCGATCGTGCTGTCCTGCACCAGGAACTGAGCGCAGGTCTCCATATCCTTCAGCTTCAACGTGGTGTCGATGCCCGCCCAGCGGCCTACCTTGGACTCGACGCCGTCGGCTCCGATGATGATGGGCGCCTCGATTTGCAGCGGCTCGCCGAGACGCATGGCGGAAACGCCGCAGGGCACACCGTCTTTCTTAATTAGGCCGAGGGCGCGGGTCTTGACCATGACTTTTGCACCGGCCTGTGCAGCCTGCATGGCCAGGGCGCGGTCGAAGACCTTTCTTTCCAGAACATATCCGACCTCGGACCCGCTTTTGTCCTCGGACATGACGATACTGGTTCCGTCCGGCGCGTAGATCTTGGCCCCTTTGACCTCTGCCGCAATCCATTCCGGCTCGGGCTTAACCATCTCGCACAGTGCCCTTTTTCCTACTCCCTCGGCACAGCGCACCGGCTCGCCGATCTCCTGGCGTTTTTCCAGCATGACAACCTTCAAACCCGCCTGCGCTGCGGTTTTCGCGGTCATGGAGCCACCAGGTCCCGCACCCACGACGACCAGGTCGCACTTCATGCTCATGCCTTGACCTCCAAGGCTCCTACGGGGCATATCTTGGTGCAGATGCCGCATTCCTTGCAATCTGATGAGACCTCTATAAAGGTCTCCACCAGCTCCAGGGCACAGGTCGGGCAAACTCCGACGCAAGCCCCGCAGTAGCAGCACTTGTATCTATTAACGGTAAGCAAAAGATCACATCCTACTAAATAATCATGTGTGGGGAAATATAGCTGGATTCACGTACTTATTTTATCACATTTATCATTTTTAAATATATCGCTAATATTCAATCTGGAAATCCTCGTAGTCTTTGCTCTCCAGCTCAGAGAACTCCATTCCCAGGACCATTGAACCGGCCGGGCCGCTCTTCATAAGCCGGAGCAGCTTTCCAACCGTTTTCCTCTCTCCTTCCAGCACAGCCTCCACTCCACCGCCGGGAATGTTTCGCACCCATCCCTTGATGCCCAGCTCCTTGGCTTTATCCCGGGTGAAGGCGCGATAGTTGACGCCTTGCACCTTGCCTGAAACGCGAACATGCACTGCTATCATCATCGCGCTCCGGTCACCAGGTCTTCCAGAGCCTTTCGCTGATCCTTGGCTTTGATGATGCCCGATGCCAGCAGCACGCCCTCTGAACCCAGCTCAAGAGCCGATTTCAGGTCTTCACCATGAGTTATTCCCGCACCGCACAGAACGCCCACGCTCGGAGCAATCGCCTTCACTGCGGCCACAGACCCGCGGATGACATCGGGATTGGCTTTAGAGACAGGAATCCCGCTGCCGATCAATTCGGGCGGCTCGACGGCCACATAGTCGGGGTTAAGTGCCGCAGCAGCCTGCGTTGTTGCTACGTTATTGGTGCAGACGATGGTTTTAAGGTCGACGGATTTGCAGGCCGTAATGGCGGCATCGATTTCGGCCAGCTTCAGCCGTCGCTCGGAGTGATTGATGAGCGATCCGGAGGCACCTGCTGCTTTCAAGGATGCCGCGGTTATGTGGCCTGTGAAGCCTCCGTATCCCACGCCGTCCACGTGCTGCGCAAATACCGGTATCTTCACAGCTTTCGAGATGGCGTGAATGTCGGCCACCTGGGGGACGACTGCCATCTGCACTGAGTACTCCTGTGAGATATCTTCGCAGATTTCCGCCAGCCGCAGAGCCTCAACGCCGGTCGATTCACGATAAGTCTTGAAATTGAGAACGATTATTGTCACAGTCTCCCTCGTTTGAGATCATGTTATTTCAGAATGAGCATATATATTTTGGCTGCATTTTCCATGCAGGTCTTGATAATATTTTTCGTAAGCCTCGTGGCCAATGCACTCTCCGGCAAAGAACATCTTGATGTCGCCTTGTGAGATCATGGCGATCAAGGGCAGCATCCCCTTCTCCTGTTGCTGAATCATGTGATAGAGCAGGCCCTCGGCTTGGGTATAATCGATCCTTATCGGCTCTAATTCCCTGTGCTCTTGCAGGAAGCGCTCAAAATCGGGCAGGCATCTCTTGCAGATGGCGCAGTCCTTTTTGCCGATGAAGAGCAGCACGGGCATCTCTTTGCTGCATATGTTCCCTGCCAGCTTTTGCGCCGGTCCATAGGCATCCGTTAAAAAAGATTCCACTACCTCGGATACCTCGTCTTCGGAAACGCGGTATTTCTCAGCTAGCTCTTCGGCGAGCTTCTTTTGCTTCATCGCTATGAATCCCTGCACTCGGGCCATGAGATCCATGAGCGACTACTGTTTTCACTCATTCCTTAAAACCGTAATGGTTCCGGCCAAAGCCGCCAGTGGTTTTTGCATAACGCCGCAAAAATGGTGCCGGGCAACAGTGCTGCAAAAGCTCCGATCAGCGCCATTGAATGCGGATGGAAAATATAAAAGGGGCTGAAGGCAAGCGATTCCAACGCATTTTAGGCCATCACCTGCTCTTTGAGGATATATCGAATAAGATCTTCGGAGAGCTTGGTCTCACGCTGCAGCCTCTTTACGGTCTCTTCGATGCTGTTGCCCTCGGACATGAGCGTGGATATTCTGCGCACGATCTTGTCGCCGATGGTGTAATACTCATCGATGTCCTTGCGGTGACCCCAGACATCGCCCTTCAAGAGTTCAACTCCCTGGATGTCCAGGAACTGTTGGGCTGCTTTGGACATGGTCTCATGGTAGGATGGGGGGATCTGGACCGCCCGCAGGCGCGGGCAGGATTGTACCAGGTTCATCACATCCATATTGGATGCCCGGAAAGCCAGATGAACTACCTGTTCGTTTCTATTGAGGTCGGTTATCTCTTTCTTGGAACTTACTACCCTCAGCTTCATGGTACTTAGCAATGCTCTTAAAATATTTATAGATAATGGTAATCATAGTAATCCTTAATTAGATATACTGAGATTAGAAATTCAGATCTGGAAATATTTATGTATCAGTGCATGCCGCTGAAAATATGTGGGAAATTATGTTAAGTATTTCAATCTGTTTTTATAATGCCACAATTTTTATATTTTCAAAGCTTGCAGTTGTCCAGTAAGCGCTTTGAATGCACCAGGATGCATTGCATCCCATATCAAGACAATTGATGTGCCTGAAGATCCACCTTTGATGAGAAAAATTATAAAAAAAGCTACAATGAATTGAATCGAATGCAAAAGAATGCCTCTCATATTGCTGTATCAAAATGGGGTGAGAGTTATGGAAGAGAACGCCGTATGAATCACAGCTTTCTTTCCTTGCGAAATTCCTTTAATGCAGCCGAGCAGTTTGCCAAGATCCTGTCCGCCAGATCCTGGCTTGGCCAGGAACCGAGGCCGCAGTCGGGGCCTGTTGCCCGAAGCCGCGCTCCGAACTGCCGATAAGCCGCATCAAGCCTCTTTTTCATAACCTGCGGCGACTCTTGCCGCAAGACTTCTGCCTCCAGCCTTGGCATGTCTCCCCAGAGATTGACTCCCAGTTGATCATTCAGCCGGGCCGTCATGGCCAGTATGTCCGTGCGGGCGATGCCGGCTCGAAGATAGGTGTCCGTCTCCTCCAGGACCTTCTTGTCGATCAGCAACAGATAATCGGGGTTGGCCGCAGACTCGATGCCCACGATGCTGATGCCTGAAACGCGAGCGCAGGGCTCGGCATAAAGGGGCGAGTGCAGATGAACCTCCGAGTCCATGCCCCGGCAGGGCGCGCTGGCGATCTCCAGGGCTTCTAAAATCTCGTCCTCGGAAAAGACGATATTTGAACTCATACCAAGAGACGGCTCGTCCAGGGATGCCACGGCCATAACGCCAGCATCCTTCGCATTTTCCAGAAACGAAGCCACGCTTTTTGCAAGGCTGAAGAGGATGTCCGTATAATTCGTGGCCCCGAAGGCGGAGATGTAAAGCTCCAGCGGGCCGGTGACGCAGACGCGCACCTTCTGGCCGGTCGGCACAGCCTCAAGCTCCTGGATCTTTGCATTCTCTTTCGCGATCCTGTAAGGACTTTCGGCGAGCTTTGGGTCCTCAATCGGGTCCATGAACATGCGGATCATGTCCCTGAACTGGGGGTAAGTCGGGACCTCGACACCCGCTGCGCTCTTGCGAGCGAGAACGTCGCGCACAAGTTGCAGGTATTGTTTCTTGTCCAGGCTCTCCCGGCGCACGCCCTTGGGCATAGGATAGCTGCCGACGTCGTCGAAGAATATGTCGTCTTCTCGCATTGTCTTCCCTGTCATTTCATCATCACCGCATCATCACGTTTAGCTCGTCATCACTGCTCTGCCGCTTTATTCCATTGAATTGCCGCGCCTAGGTGAAGCGCTTCAGGTAGTCCTTCAACGAATCATATTTTCCAGGGATGTTCTCGAAGTGCTCTTCCTGCTCATCCAGTCGGGCCATAGCTGCAGGCAGGGGCGGATTTACACCCACCAGCCGCACGATCTCATCCGGGAACTTGGCCGGATCTGCGGTCTCCAGGGATATGCAGGGGCTCCATTCGCCGCACTCGGCCAGATACTTCATGAGCCCGGCAAAGCCCACAGCTCCATGCGGTTCGAGCAGAGTGCCGTATTTCTGGTAGGCCTCTTTGATGGTCTGCCGCGTTTCGGCGTCGGTGACTGAGACTGCATAAAGCTCGCGGCGCAATAGTTCCATATCCGGCTGGCGGCTGACGTGGCCGGTCTCGTCCATGCAGCCTCCGTAGAGGTAGAAGAGGCGGGCGAGATTGCTGGGATGGCCGACATTCATGGCATTGGAGATGCAGTTCTTGCTGGGCCTGATCGGCTCGTAAATTCCAGTGCGCACGAAATTCGGGAATTCATCGTTCTCATTCGTGGCTGCGATGAATCTATGCACGGGAAGGCCCATCTTCAGAGCAATCAGGCCGCCCATGAGGTCGCCGAAGTTGCCGCTGGGAACGGAGAAAACCGCCTCTTTTCCGCTTGGCGATGCCCGCGAGAAGGCGTAGAAGTAGTACACTGCCTGGGGTAGCAGCCTCCCGATGTTGATGGAGTTGGCTGAAGAGAGGTTTAAGCCCGCCAGATCCCGGTCCACAAAAGCCTGCTTGACCAGTGCCTGGCAGTCGTCGAATTTGCCGACCACGGCCAGGGGAAAGACGTTCTTTCCCAGAGTCGTCATCTGGCGGCGCTGGCGCTCGGTGACCTCATTTTCCGGGAAGAGTACCACGACTTTGATGTTGTCGAGACCGTAAAAGGCGTGAGCCACGGCTGACCCGGTGTCGCCCGATGTCGCCGTCAGGATAAGGATGCTCTTTCCGTCCTGCTTCAGGAAATACTGCATGAGCCTGCCCATGAGGCGGGCGGCGAAGTCCTTGAAGGAGCAGGTCGGCCCGCGATCCAGGCGCAGGACGTACTTTTCGTCGAAAACTTTCTGCACCGGAACATCATAATTGTATGCGTCGGCCAGCATCCCACGCAGGGCATCGTCAGGAACCAGATCGCCAAGATACGGTTTTATTACTTCGTAGGCGATCTCGGGGTAACTCATCCTGGAAAATTCCATAAGCCTGCTTAGTGGGATCTTGGGGATCTCTTCCGGCATGTAGAGCCCCTTGTCCGGGGCCTGGCCCACCAGGAGCGCTCGGCGGAAATCAACGTGCTCGGGGTGGCCGTTGGTGCTGAAGAATTTGATGAGAGACATGGTCAATATAATTGAATCGCGTCCGGTCTTTAAGGCTTCGGGTTGAATCGGGCTTTGCATCTAAGGTACTGCTTTGACCTGACTTTTGGGTGCAGATTTTGGACTTTTGGGTGCAAATCAATATGCGATTTTATAAAAACTATCAATTTTATATGGCAAGGCATTCGTGGGGGATCTTATTTGCTTGGACTCGAAGAACGTCATCTGCTTCTCCATACTTGTCGATAACATGTATTCTCTTAACAACGGCCAACCAATGCACTTTTAGTACCGACGTTTTGGGCAATCCTGCCGTATTGCATGTTGGAGAGTCAAATGTAATTAGGATGTCAGTTGGTCCCAAATTTTCCGTTTTGGACGTGATATATGCGACAGTAAGTTGTCTATTTTCTAAATCGTGATATAAAACTAAAGCAGGTCTCGCTTTTGCTTCGACGAGATCAGAATGACAAAGAGGTATTTTTACGATATCTCCTTTCACTAAATTTTCCCACATACCAACCGCGGTTAATAATCGGGTTCCTCTGACAAGGATTCTGCGGTTAGCTGTGCAAGGGCCTCTACTATCTGATCATCTGTCAAATCCTCATCAGAATCGTAAGTGCAATGCTTGATCGGGATAACTAATGGATGGGGATTCCTACACTCACACATTACAACAATGTACTACTAACTAAAATATAAGCCTTTCATTCGAAAATTTGCATATTAATCATATTTTGTGGTTTTCTCTTCATATGAGATAAATTCGAATTGCACAATATTGTATCCTCTAATCATAAGAAGCTTGGCTTAATCATTCGGACTGATGGCCGTAAGCAGGCTTTTGCAACTAAAACGCGGAAATAGTCCTTCATGGGAAAGGTTTTTAACCCCTGCCTCAATCATTGTACCAATCTGTACATCATAGTACAAAATTGGAGAATGATTATAGTATGAATTTCACGAGGAGGGACCTGGATGCTTTCGTGCACCAGGAAAACGATTATGGATGGAGGAGTGGCGCATGATCATGCCCACGCCCTACCTGGCACTTCTGGTTTCCATTGCGGCTATGCTATCGATTACAATCTTCATCTTGCTGAGGAGATACCATGACTGAGGTGAGGCAATGATCAATCAAATTCTGCTTGTCGCATACGTGGCAGTCATCGTCCTACTGTCCTGGAAGCTGCGCCAGGGGACGTTCTCCGGATTCGTTCTCTCCGACCGCAACATCGCGTTTCCTGCGGTCATCGGCATCGCCTACACTGCAGCCTACTTCAGCGCCGCGTCATTCCTGGGCGGTGGCGGCTACGGCCTTACCGCCGGAATGCCCTGGGTGGTCTTTTGCGCCTTCTTCCACGTGGCCTTCGCCTGCCTTGCCTGGCTCATGGCCGGAAAGATCTGGGCCATGTCTAAAAAGTACGATGCCAAGACGGTGCCGCAGCTGCTGGAGAAGCGCTACAACTCTCCGGTGGGAAAGGTCATCTTAGCCGCGATCATGCTGCTCCTTTACACGGTTTATCTGGTGCCCATCTTCAAGGGATGCGCCACGCTCTTTCAGGGATTGATCGGCGTCAGCTACCTGCAGGGCCTGGTGATCGCCGTGGCCATTGTGGCCGTCTATTACGCCATCGGCGGCCTGCCTGCCATCATCTGGATCGGCTTCATCCAGGGTGTTCTAATGCTGGTGGGGGCGGTCTTCCTTTACGGCGGCCTCTTTTCCGCGGGCGGAGGAATGCAGATTTGGGACCACATTCCCGCGGCAGTGCTGAGCATGGACGGCCTGAATACGCCCTGGCAAAAGACTCTTGGCCAGGCATTTGCCATCAGCCTCGGACTGCTGGCCCTGCCGGATCTCTTGATCATGATATTCTCCGCCAAGGACAAGAGGGTAGTACGCTTCGCCGGCATCTGGGGGCCGCTGTCCATCGCGGTCTATGCCGTCTGCGTCTTCTCCTTGGGAATACTGGCCTACGGAGCCTTGAGTGCCGAACAGCTGGCACCCTTCATGAAAAATCCTGACGGCCTGGTGCCGTTCCTTGCCAAGACCATCCTTCCGCCGGGCTTCGACAGCATCGTCCTGCTGGCGGCCATCTCTGCGGCCATGTCTACCATGAGTGCCATCGTCCTGGTCACGACCACATCGCTGACGTCGGACATCCTGCGCTACCTGCGGCCTGAGATATCGGACAAGGGAATTCTGCTCCTGACACGCGTCGTCGGAGTGGCCATCTTGCTCGTGGCTGCCGTCTCAGCCATCAATGTGCCTCAGCAGATCGTGCCCCTGGTCTCCGTCAGCATGGGCGTGATCGCTTGCTGTGTCTTTGTGCCGCTGTTCTTCGGCCTGTACTGGCAAAGGGGAACTTCCACCGGCTTCATCGCCAGCCTCCTGGCGTCCTTCTTGTCGGTTGTGGCTTGGTACTTCTACGGCAACCCGCTTATCCATCCTGTCTTCATCGGCCTCATCTGCGGCACCCTGGCTTACCTGGCGGGAAGTTTGGCGACGGGCGGCGCTGCAAGAGCGCTTGATGCTGAGAATAGCAAAGCTGGATAATAGATGAACTTTAGCCTGGATATATCAGGCTTTTGATCTTTTTTTCTTAAATTATGATATTTATGTGGCTTTATCTCTAATTATTCTCACAGGCAGGCGGCAGATATCTGATCCTCATTTCATCCAAAAGAACCTCTTTCGGCAGGTACATTTGGATTAAATTAATATACCGATCCTGCTGAGGCATATTCATATTCACTAAGGAGGGAAACTATGGCTGAAATGAGAAACTTCGCTCTGAGGGATGCCCAGGGCAATGAGATCGGCGTCTTTACAGGAAAATCACCCAGGCAAGCTGCACTGAAGGCAGCCAACCGCGGATACACGGATATCAAGTTGCGCGAGCGCGGAACCAAGAAAGTGCATGTCTTCGTAGGAGAGCGCGTGCAAGTGGATAAGCCCGCCGGAGCGCCAGCCTGGATGCCGGATAAGATCTGGAAGCCCAAGGTAAAGAAGGTAGGCATCGAGAAGCTGGATGAGGTCTAAATCGGAACCTCCAGCTTTAAAACGCTCGCGCAGGCCGATCGATTATTCCGCCATAGGCCTGCTTCCAAACCTTTGCACGAGCTTCTCGCCGTGTTTGCGATGAAGCTTGCCCAATTTGATTTAAAAACCGCGAATTGGACTATTTTCTTGCAGGGTAATTCAATGGAATAGACAAACTTCTATTCAGGGTAATCATCCTGGAAACTCCTTATTCTGGCTGGAATCGGGTCCGGCATATTGCAGAATAGTTGTCTTGCGGCCTATTTTCTGATCGGGCGCGTCTTCGGCTCATTTGAAATCATCATCTTCGATGAATTGCTTAAATTATGCCAAAACAAAAGGCTTAAATACCGACAATTGCCGTATGTAATGATTGGCAAGAGTCGCAAGTCTCATTTCTTTCCCCCTCCGTAAAGCTGACTTTTGCCTCCCTCCTAATTCAAAAGAGTTCCAATTTGAGCTTCCTCCTCCGAAGAGCCGGAAAATAATGGGTCTTTTCGACGATTTATTAAAAAAATGGTTTCAGAGAAGCCGCCCCCTATATTTTGTCCGACTTCTCCGGATGCGGTTCAGATTTTTGCGAGAATTATGCAGCGTCGAATCGCTGCATCAATCGAATAGCTGTATCAATTGGCAGCGCCAATTCTCTTGCCGGCTTCGGCGCAGATCTTAGATCCGCTGATCTGTCGCTCCTATTGTTAGGCTGCACTCTCAAATTCGCGCTTCTATCCCCTGCACACCAGCTCAAAATGCCGAAGGCTGCTCCATGAACTCGTTCCTGCATCGTTATATGCCTGCACCATCCAGTAATAATCGGCTTGATCGTTGGGCAGTGCTGCGGGCAGCCGGGCACGGGCCCTGGACCCGGATGTCACCTCTTCTGCTGAATAATCAAGATCATAGACGGTTGCGGTATCGTTTTCCACATGTAAATGATAGCCTGCCGCATTCTTCACTGCCGTCCATATGAATGTCGGCGAGCTTGTAGAAACCAGGCCGCTGGGCGAGATGGTGGAGGGCCTGCCCGGCGATACGTTGGCGAACCTGAATGCTGCGTAATTGCTCCAGGGCCCTTCCATGTTGCAGTTCCCGGTTTGAATCCACCATTTGTAGCTTCCTTCGGCAATGGCTGTATCCGGTTTAATATAGCAATTCAGCCCATCTACCACTTCCGACGCATCATACCAGGCATAGATGACAGGATTATTCGGATCATTGATATTGGAAACCTTGAGATGGTATCGCGTGGCTCCGTTAACTGTCTTCCATTGGTAGGTAGGCTTGGCGGTGCCGATAGTCCCTTTGGGCGAGACCAGTGTCGCTTTGCCGGGAAGAGATGTGGATGAGCAAACGGTGAATGTGTTTGCGCTGCTCCAGGAATATCCGTCGATATTCCAGGCCAGGATGCGCCAGGTGTAGGTTCCGGCGGCAAGGGTTACGGTGGGCGTCTCGGAGCCGGTTGTGTCGGTCCCGTTGTACCATTGCTTAATGACAACCGCGTTGAGCGAGTTCTTAACCTCCAAAGCGTAGAACAGTGCACCAGTGACTTTATTCCAGACATAGGTCGGGCTACCGCTGCTGATGGTTCCGGATGGCGAACCCAAAGTCACGGGTATAGGCGCAGCGCCAAAAGTGCTCGATTCCAGGCCATTATCTGATGTGACACTTTCTGCTGCCTGCGTGATGGGCAAAATGGCCTCAGTTTCGTAATCTATTTGCGTGATTTGATTATCCTGCCCACAGGCGGAACAGCCCTGCGGACCACTCTCGCCCAATGCAGGCGTCTGCAATACGGACGGCTGGCATGTGCAAATCCCTGCCATAAACAGCAGGAGCAGCACTCCTGCCAATGCCGCCATAAAATTTTGCCTCTTGCAATTAATTCCCTTCATGATCATGAATTCGTCTCCCTTTCGCAACTTGTGCATATATTTGAACACTTAGAATATATATTTTTTCATTCAATCATTTCTGACGTCAATTAAACAAATGCATCGGAAATAAATTGCGATGTAAATTTCTGTTACTTATAAATTATAATTTTAAAAATTCGACAATAAAGCAGTGTCCGTTCTAGGTTGAGTGGAAAAGGCTGAGTGGAAATCTTTAGAGCGGAAAAAAACAGAAAAATCGTCAGGAGAATCGAGTCTCCTGCCGCGGCTCACGGGACCAGTCGTCTGCGATCGCGCGGGAATATCACGGCATCCCTGATATTTTCGAGCTTGAGCATGGTCATGACCAGTCGGCTCAGCCCCAGGCCCCAACCGGCGTGCGGGGGCATGCCGTAGCGGAATGCCTTGAGATAGAACTCGAATCCGTCAGGATCGAGCCCCTTCTCCTTGATGCGCTCCACCAGCATGTTGTAGTCATGAACCCTCTGCGCTCCGCTGGCCAATTCCATGCGCGGGTGCATGAGATCGAATCCGCGGCAGACCTCCGGCTTGTCCTCATAAGGCAGTGTGTAGTAAGGCTTGATGGATGACGGCCAGTCCGTCAGGAAGTAATGCTCACCGATGGTCTCGCCCAAAAACCGCTCCGTCTCCGTGTCCAAGTCATCTCCCCACTGCATCTTGACGCCCGCCTTCTCGCCTGCCAATTCCAGCGCCTCGGTATAAGTGATTCTGCGGAAGGGCGTTTTGGGAACCTGCAGATCCAAGCCCAGGACTCCCAGCTGGTAGGTGCAGTTCTCCACCACGTACTTGTAAGCCCCGGCAACGGCCTCTTCCAGGACGTTCATGACGTCTTTGTCGTCGGCAAAGCTGAGCTCAATATCGATGGATATGGCCTCATTCAGATGGCGGCGCGTGTCGTGCTCTTCCGCCCGGAAGATGGGGCCGATCTCAAAGACCCTATCCATGCCCGCGCTCATGAGCATCTGCTTGTAAAGCTGGGGGCTCTGGTTGAGGAATGCCTCCTTCTCGAAGTAGCTGATGGGGAACAGATCCGTTCCGCCTTCCGTTGCTGCCGCCACGATCTTTGGCGTGAAAACCTCGGTCACACCCTGGCTGTAGAAATATTCTCGCAGGCTTTTCAAGACCGCACTTTCAATCTCAAAAGCGGCCAGCACGCATGGTCTGCGAATGTCCATAAATCGTGCGTCAAGCCTGGTGTCCAGCTCGCACTCCACCTTCTCCGTGGGGTCAAGCGGCAAGGGCACCTGGGCCGCGCTCAGAACCTTGACCTCGGTGGGAAGGATCTCGAAACCGCGAGGTGCCTTGGGCTCCATCTTGACCAGGCCGCGCACCTGAACCACGCTCTCCCGGCTGATGGTGCGTGCGCTCTTGAAAGCCTCTTTGCCCAGCAGCTTCTTGACGAGAGTGATCTGGGCGAGGCCCATTCGATCCCGCAGCACGAGGAAAGCAATGCCGCCCAGGTCGCGCGTCTCATGAGCGAAGCCTGCCAACGTCACCTCTTTTCCGTCCAAATCGGGAGTTATTTCACCTGAATAATGAGTTCTAAGGATCAAGTCGTCTCACGCCATTCGAGAATGAATTCCTTATATAAAAGCCGTCTGATCCCCAAAAAGATCAGTTCGATGAATAAAGACAAATAAGATAAGTATTGCAGTAGGTAAGGAACAATTGAACTGGTGTATCGCAGCAACGAGCGTGAGTTTAGACGCAAATGAGCGGGTTGAACAAGTAGCCGGTTAAATAACTCAAATATATCCAACAATAACGAACTCGAAAATAGCGAAATCGATAAAGCGATTTGGACCGTCCATCAGGATCCGAAAAACCATGGCGCTATCCTTCAAGGACCTCTTAGGGCAGAGCGAATTCTGGGCATTCCTCTTCATCGCAGGATGGATACTGCTCAATTGGCCAATGCTCGCCATAGCGGAGAACTCCGTCCTCTGGGGAGTGCCGAAGATGCTCGTCTATATCGGCATCGTCTGGATGATGATAATACTGTTGCTGTTTTTATTCGATCGGAGGAATTCAAACTGATCGGATCGAATATTCCATTGGCAGTCATGGTCATTTATCTGCTCCTGCTCTTCGGCATAGCCCAATATGCCGACCGCTGCAAGCTTTTGGGCAAAAGCATCGTCGCCAATCCGTATGTTTATGCCCTATCGCTATGCGTTTATGTCTCCTCCTGGACATTTTACGGCTCGGTAGGTCGGGCAGCGTCCTCCGGCATCGAATTCTTGCCCATATACCTGGGACCGGTCCTGGCCATGTTGCTCGGATGGGTGGTCATCCGCAAGATGATAAGAATCTCTAAGGAGTATCGCCTGACATCCATCAGCGATTTCATCAGCTTTCGCTATGGCAAGAGCTATGCCATCGGTGCGGTGGTAGCGGTCTTCTGTCTGATCATGGTCACGCCTTATGTGGCACTACAGCTCATAGCCATATCCACGTCTCTGGATATCCTAAGCGGCCAGCAAATATTTCCGGGGCTTCCGCTGGAGAGCAAACTGATTGTGGCACTGCTGCTGGGGGCTTTCGCCGTTATCTTCGGGGCGAGACACCTGGACCCGCTGGAGCACCATGATGGTTTGATTGCTGTGGTTGCCTTTGAATCGCTGGTGAAGATCGTAGCCTTCCTGGCAGTGGGAATCTATGTCACCTACGGCATCTTCGGCGGATATGGCGATATCGCAGGAAAGATGGAGATTCTGGCTTCCGGGAGCCAGGCCTACCAGGATCTCATCGATGTTGATTACACACTGTGGTTTTCCATGACATTGATATCCTTCTTTGCCATCCTCTTCCTGCCCAGGCAATTTCATGTCACGGTCGTGGAGAACTGCAATGAGGCGCATTTAAAGAAGGCGATGTGGCTCTTTCCGCTCTATTTGTTTTTGATAAATATCTTCGTTCCGGCCATCGCCTGGGGCGGGTTGCTCCTCAATACTCCCGGTCTCAAAGACGCGTTCATAATAACGATACCTTACTCGCAAGGCCAAGATTGGCTTGCCCTGTTCGTCTTCATAGGAGGGACATCGGCAGCCACGGCCATGATCCTGGTGGAGTCCGTAGCGGTAGGCAGTATGCTGCTCAATGATCTGGAGATGCCTTATCTCCTGAGGCGCGCGGGTGACGGCAAAAATCTGGCCGGGACTCTGCTCAACACGAAAAGGCTCAATATCCTTCTGGTCGTGCTGCTCGGCTATCTTTACTCACGCGCTGCGACATATCAGATCCTCTCTGAGATAGGAATTGTCTCATTTTTGGCAGCCAGCCAGCTGGCTCCGGCAGCTCTCGGCGGCCTGTACTGGAAGAAGGGAAGCCGGGAGGGAGCTATGGCCGCTCTGGCATCGGGCTTTCTGCTCTGGACCTATACGGCTCTGATTCCGACGATCTCCGGCGGAGGCGGCTTCCTCGGCAATCTGGTGAACAATGGTCCCTTCGGCATAGCTCTCTTAAAGCCCACAAACCTCTTCGGCCTGGGGTTGGACCCTTGGACCAACTCCATGTTCTGGACGTTGCTCGTCAACAGCAGCCTCTATATTCTCATATCTTTATCCTCTCGCCCAAGCCCGGCGGAACAGGCCACGGCCAACAGTTTTGTGGATGCCCTCACAGACACCGGCAAAGATGAGAAACCAATCGATGATTCTGCTTCTGCACCCAAGAATGAGGGCCAAGCCACGCCTTTGGGAAGTGTGGACGAGCTGGAGGCCACTCTTGCGCTCTACATCGGAAAGACCAGGGCGAGGATGCAGGTGAGCGAGGATCTGGAGCGCCTCGGCATCGGCCGGGAGAAGATAGATGCTTTGCAGCTCCAGGAACTCTGGAGCCGTTTCGAGAAGACCCTTACCGGCTCGGTGGGACCATCTGCGGCAAGGATGATTGTGGAAGATCAAATTCCGGTGAAGCCGGTGATGGAAGAAGCCAAGGCCACGCTGCCGACATATGATCTGGGGATTGGAAAAATCTATGTAGCTCCTGAGAAGGCATACGAGGTCTTTGCCGATATGGTTTTGCACGGCGTGGAAGGGCTGTGTATCACCCATCAAGCTCCGGAAGAGGTGCGGCGCAAGTGGGGCTTAAAAGAGACGCCCATCATCAGGCTGAGCGACGAGAAGGGCAGCGACCGCTACATCTCGCCACGCAACTTTCCGCTCCTCTTCATGACGGTCAAATCCTTCGTGGATTCCAGCAAGAACAGCATCATCCTCATAGACAGCATGGAGCAGCTGGTGCAGGAGGACGAGAAGGCGGTTCCTGAGAGAGAGATGCTGGACTTTGTCTACCACATGGAGATTTTGGGGCGAAAGACCCGGCTGATCCTGGCGGAGCGACCTGAGTTTGTTCATGCCAAGCTGCCGGCACCAGTAAACGAGACGAAGGAGTTGCTCTTCACCCTCGGGCCGCTATCCATCTACCTCTTCCGCCTCTTTTCCGAGACCATGCTCTCCCGTCTGGCCGCTGAGACGAGAGATGCAGTGGCAGAAGAAGTGAACCTGCAGCTGGAGGCGGGGAGCTTCTTTGAACCGCAATGGCTGCAGAAGGCCTGCGCTCTTGAAGCCGAGGGCGAGGAGAGCGCCGGGTGCGAGCCGGATATGCGAGGCGCGGTGCGTGCCGGGTCATTTTTAAAGATCGGCGCGGGCCTGGCCTTGAGCCGCCGCGGATTTTTCATGGCGGTAAGGAGGCTGGCCAAGATCATCAAGAAGCACGATCCTGCCTTCAATCTCACCCAATCAGTGGCCGATCTCATGAAGAGCTACGGCAGGAGCCCTTACGAGATGTCTCTTCTCCCCGGAACCACTTACGTTCTGGAGGAGGAGAAGCCGCAAAAGAGCCTGCAGCTTTTCTCCGAGCTGGTGGGCCACGGCATGGATGGACTGTGCATCAGCAGGTACAATCCTGAAATCTTAGGTGAGCGGTACAGCGTGCCGGAAGAGACCGTCATCTGGCTGACGCAAAAGAGCGAGCCCGGCTACAAAACGGTGGACCCGACGAACTTCCCGCGCCTGAGCGGCATGATCTCCGACTTCCTGGAGACCGCCAGCTATCCTGTCGTTATTCTGGAGGGCCTGGGATATCTCATCACTCAGAGCAATTACGAGACTGTGCTCAGGTTCGTTCAGTCGCAGAGGGATGAGATCTCCCTGAAGAATGCCATCATGCTGGTGCACATCGATCCGTTGTCCCTGGATACTAAAGAGCTGCACAGATTGGCCAGCGAGCTTGAGCCACTGGAATTATAAATAATCGCGTATGAATGATTCGGTATGAATAATCTTATATGAATAATCGAAGATCTTATATGAATAATCGAAGTTTTGAATAATCCCAAGAGAGATGTTTTAATAGTTTGTGCGCCTAAGCTTTAGCTATGATCGAAGCGGGCCTTGTGCTTCTTATTGTTGTTATCGTCTTCGGTGCGTTCTTGATACTTAGGTCCATAAAGAACTTTATCATCAACGCCGTAATCGGGCTGGTGATTCTCTTTTTGGCCAATGCCGTGGCTGGCCTTGACATCGGCTATAGCTGGCTGGTTATCCTGATCTGCGGCATCGGCGGCATCTTGGGTGCATTTCTTGTGATACTGATGCACTTCATCGGAATTGCAATTTAACTCGTAGGATTGCGAAGGACGAATCTCGCTGACCGCGGGTCTGCGAGATTTTCGACGAGAGGTCGAAACTGCGAGAAGTCCTCATCCTTCAGGGTGGTCTCGCCAACTCTGCAGAGTTTGCGGGAGTTGCGACACGAGTCGCAACAGGATGAAAGCGGAGTCCTTTGTCATAATTACTTTCACCCTGCCCGGATTAGCTATATATTTCACTGTATCCCTCCTTCCAATTAAGATATGATTCCTTGGAGGCTCAAAGTGCTACCTGGAAGAT
>RPOO01000006.1 GCA_003857025.1 Methanothrix sp. | reverse complement strand
TCCCGCCAGCGATCCGATGGCATAGGAGATGATAACTCCAATTACAATGCCAAGGATGCTGCTTACCACCCCCAGGACGCCGGCTTCAAGCAAATACTGCATCCGAATATCACGCATGGTAGCCCCCAGGGCCTTCATGACGCCGATCTCCCTGATGCGCTCTTTCACGGTCAGCATCATGACGTTAGCGATGCCGATTCCGCCGACAACCAGCGATATGGCACCGATGCCCGCCAGCGCATACTTGATCATGGAGAGGACGCTCATGAGCGATGAGAGCATATCGCGCGCTGTAGTGGCATCGTATGCCTCATCTTTGTGATATCTCTTGAGATCGCTCTTGATCTTCTCAATGATATTGTCAACCTGCTCCGGGTCTTCAACCGTTACCTGGAATGATCCAAAGTTGTAGGTCTCATCTCCCAGCAGTTCCTTCATGGCCTTGTGGGTGACGTACATCTGATCGTTCTCGGACATTCCCATCCCGGACGATTCTTCTTTTTCCAGTACACCTACCACGGTAAAGTCCATGTACGTGTCTTTATGGTACAGCCGAATCTTGTTTCCAGGCGTTATCTTCATGCGGAAGAGTTCCTGCGACACACCCTGGCCGATCACGATCGATTTGTAATCGGATGAAGTCAGGAACCTTCCTTGCTCCACTTTCTCTTTTGTATCCGCCTCCTTGTCCGGGTCCACGCCGGTAAGGCTGGCCGATGCATTTGTGTTGCGGAAGGCGACCACAACGCTTGCAGAGGTCTCCGGAGCCACGTTCTTTACTCCCACAACATTCTCCAGGACCTTCGTGTCTTTGTCTGTGAACTTGGCAGGCTCGGCTGGATTATTGCTGCTCTGCCCCGGTCCTCCGAAGTGAGCGCTTCCGGGCATCACACGAATCACATCCAGATCAAGGGTGGAAAACTGCGAAGATACGCCGGAGTAGAGGCCCTCGCCTACCGACATCATGACGACAATGGCCAAGACGCCTATGATGATCCCGAGGGATGACATGAGCGTCTTGAACCTGTCGGCCTTGAAGCCTACGGCGATGAACTCCAGCATATCGGGTAATTTCATCTGCGACCTCCGATTCACCTAATTCAAGCTTGACGGTTACCATTCTTCGGCTTGATGGGGAGCTTATTCTTGCGATACAGATACACTCCGGCAGCGATCAAGATCACGATCGCGATGCCTGCGGGCATAAGGTAGCTATTCTGCTTTGTGGTATCCACGGGCGGAGTGTAGCTGCTGAGATAAGGCAGAGACTGGTGCCAGGTATCCCCGTTCTTAAACTTGGCCACGAAGCTGACGTTCGTTGCGCCCTTGAGCTGCTTTGATGCGTCAGCGGATTCCAGAGCGAAGCTGATAGTGAATACCTCGTCCGGGTCCATTGTGCCGATGTAGTATTCGTCCGGCGAGAACTTGATTCCCTCGGCGGACGGCACGATGGTCACGGCGTTAAGGGTATTCTCACGCGGATTGGCCACGTTCAGATTAAAGCTCTGCTTGGTGGTCGAGGCCTCGGCGCGAGCCATGTTCACGGCTGCGGAATCAACCTTAATGGGAAGCTCGCGGTTGATGGTGATCATGTCATAGCCGCCCTGCACTTGGAAACCGAGCAGATATGTTCCACTCGTGATGTTGTTGGAGGCTTTGATCTTGTAGTAGGCCGTGATCCTGTCGTCCGGGCCGATCATGCCCAGATTGGTGTAGTCGGCTGTGAGCACTGTCAGGTCCTTCGTTCCTTTGAGAACCGTCTTATTGATGGGCGTGGACAGTAGAGAGCTCTGGGCCGTGCTGCCCGATCCGGCATCTTTTCCTACGCCGTAAGATGCGGTCCCGCTTTGCATCTCGACAGCCAGCAGGGCCTCATCGCCGGGCATGAGCACGACGGGATTTGATGTGCATTGTACATTGACAGGCATGCGATATTCATAAGCTGCTGCTGAGCCTGCCACCAGCAGAAGCAGGAAGAAAGCTTGAAGATACTTATTCATTTATGCGTTCTCCATAATGCGCCCGTCTCTCAGGCGGATGACGCGGCTGCAATTTTCAGTTATTTCGGGATTGTGAGTAACCATGATGATGGTTCGACCGTCTTTATTCAATTTGGTGAGGATGCTCATTACCTCGTCGCTGTTCTTCAGGTCCAGGTTGCCGGTAGGCTCATCGGCGATGATGATCTTGGGGTCGTTTGCCAAAGCCCTGGCAATGGCGACTCTCTGGCGCTCTCCGCCGGAGATATTCACGGGGCTGAAGTTGATGCGGTGAGCTATGTCCAGGGATTCGAGCAATTTTATAGCGCGAGCCTTTCGCTCAACACGAGCGACACCACTGAGCATCATAGGCACCTCCACATTCTTCAGCACGGATATGCGTCCGATGAGGTTGAAAGTCTGGAAGATGAAACCCAGCTCCTCTCGTCTCACCCTTGCCAGCTCATCGTCCGATGTCTGGCTGATGTCCTGATCCAGGAGGATAAACCGCCCCGCGGTGGGCCGGTCCAGACAGCCCACAATGTTCATGAGTGTGGACTTGCCGCTGCCCGAGGGCCCCATCAGCGCTATGAACTCGCCTGACTCGATCACCAGGTCGATGCCCTTCAGAACCGGGTATTCGGCCTCACCGATCCGATATGTTTTCTGAATATCTTTCAGCTCTATCACGTTAGAAATATTAGTTCACCTTCTTGGGTCTCAAACAGCCATTCGTGCGATATTTGATGGCAGTATTTTGGAGGGCGACATCTTGAGTGCAACATCATTATCATGCCTCCGGCAAGCGTAACCCCCACATAAATTATCCGGATTTGTGATGTATGTTGCAGGCATTTTCCATAGAACCACCAAGGTCAATTGAGTCCAATGTATTTAAATATCTTTACTAACCATTCTTAAAGCGCAATCTTTTTGCCAATTTCTTGAGAATGATGGTTCCATCTCCAAGCTGATCTACGGCCAGTTCGTCCCCATCATTCAAATCCAATTTGTACCTTATTCCCAATGGAAGCATTATCCTTCCATTTGTGTCCATCTCAGTGATCGGCATCTTTTCATCTGCCTTGGGATTTTGGCGCGGCATCCATTTCCAGGAGGTCATTTTCCTGCATCTTCCAGACCGTCAATCCATGATTGTTCTTGGTCAGGATAAATCCCAGCTTTTTCAATTCCGATCTGGCTTCTTGAGGGCTAAGCCCACAAGCCTCGGCCACGCGCTTCAGTTCTCCACGATCAAGGATCTGACCTCTAAGACATGGCTTATGTTTTATGTACTCTCGAATGGGTTTCATGATCCAAACTCCTAAAGACTCTCAGGTCCCTGGGGTAGAAACCAGATAGAGGATACCCTGGATTGGAACGATATATAAAAACTGAACCGAACGAACGGTTAATTTTTTGCCGGGATAAAATACTTGAATCCTGCAAAGACTGTTCCGATTGAAGCCAATGGAACGCAAATGGTTCCGTTTTGCTTTTTTTGTCTGCATTTAAGAGGAGATCACTATTGCGCAAAGAAGAGCAGGTGCAAGGATGGCGCAAGGACGCCGTCTCGACAGATCAAAGGATCTCGTCTGATCAGAGGCTTGTGGGTGATACTGCCTATTTCGAAGGGCTTAAATTTTTTTGCCGCCCATCCGCCTAACTCAAATATTGCTGGTTAGATGGCTTATGACGAAAAATTCAGGGCTTACGTCAAAAAAATCACGCTAAAAAATTTATCGCGTATTATCACGGCTGCGGCGCGCCGAGGAGGACCTGATAGGTTCCGCTGAGGCCATCTGCATTCATGGCAAGTTCGCCCCTGCTAGCCTCAGCGGCTTTGGAATCAGGAATAATAAGGACGATATGACCCTTAACCGGATTAAAACCATCATGTTTCGCATCTCGCGAGCCGGTCAAGTCTGCCTCAATTTCCTGGCCGGTCTGCAATTTGGTTACATTTACATTCATGAGCTGGTATGACTTGTCCCTGAGCTTGATGTCTCCATCATAGATGATCTCCGGATTTTGTTCGTCAATTGCGGTTTTTAGTTCTTCGAGGCTTTTATTCGTGTTCATAAGACTGCGAATCTTCATTGGATCAATACGTCTTATCCTCTGGATGCTCACAAAAAGGGGATGGGATTTATTGCCTTGCATGGCAAAACCCTGTCCCATGAAGATGAGATCGACAAGCGGCCTTTTGGGATCGCTCCTATTTTTATCTACAGAATTGCTTTGCTCCATATGCCCGAATGATTCACCATCTTCCGGGTCATTTGGATAGGAGGACGGAAGCGCCGATCCCGATGCTATTGATGAGTCTCCAAATGAATCATCGTCTTCCGGCATCGCTATTGCCTGGCCCAGTAGATTGAAGATCACTACAATCATGGCCCAAAACACCATAAAGGCCACCAACAGCTTAACGGAATCGTTCATTTCTCCTCTTGTTCGGAGCATCTATCATTTGAGCTAGTATTATTATCTAATGCTATTATTTTATATTGCATTGCAATTTGCACATCGCAACCATTATTTCTAAACTACAATCCTTTTGCTATTGTATATATGCAATTTTTAAATAAATGGTCAGGATATCTAAATCCTGACCGAACAATTTTCGTATTAAATTCTCATGGGAGGATGCGATGCTTGCTTATTTGCCTGGGCAGGGGCAGTCCTGCATTGGGGCTTTGTCATCCTGTCCGTCAAAGGGCTTCTGGCAGGGTGCCTTCTCTGGCATCATGGACTTGGGGGCGCACTTGCCGCCCTTGGGGCCATCCTGGGGTGCAAACTTGCCGTCCATCATGGACTTGGGGGCATGACCGCAGGGAGCCTTCTCATCCATCTTTGGAGCCTGCTCGCAGGGTGCCTTGTCGTCCATCTTGGGGGCCTGTTCATCCATCATGGGCTTCTCTTCCTTGGCGTCCATCTTTGGAGCCTGTTCATCCATCATGGGCTTCTCTTGCTTGTCATCCATCTTGGGAGCCATCTCGCCGCAGCGTGCCTTCTCATCCATCATGGATTTGGGTGCGAACTTGTCACCCTCGGGTCCCATCATGGGCTTGTCGCACTTGCCGCCCATCATGGACTTGGGGGCCTTCTTATCCTTGCAGTCGCATGGCTGTTGGCCATGTGGATCTTCAGGAGCCGCTGGGCTCTGGCAGGGAGCATCTATTAAGGCCTTACCATCTTTCGCATTATCACCAAAGTTGGGCATCGAAAAGGCCGGCATCACTAACATGCAGGCAGCCAACAATGCCACCAAGAATTTAACGTACTTCATATTACTATACCTCCACTAAAGAGCAACCCATCTTTCGCTGAGTTGTCTTACAAAACCACCATTCTTCGAACGATTTAAAAAAGTAGGACCGAACGAACCATGGCCGTATTGATTTGTATGCCGAATCAAAGGCTAATGAGGGTTCAGATTAAAATTCAAACGCAGCAAATGGTTCCTTTTGCTAAGAATGCGATCAATTGATTGCAATATGGCCATGCCATAAATCAGCTACGGATTCGACATTTTATCATTTCGGCTGGCAGAGCATGAGAATAAGTACATCTGCCGCTAGAGCCAAAAAGGGTTATGCAAAGGGATTTTGAGAATATTTTTCCCTCACCTATTGCTATGAAGCTCTTTGATCCGATTCTCTTTTTCTTAGCTTTGATTTGAACGGAATTTGCCTAAATAATTTGCCTAAATATATTCAACACAATCGATCGGGGGTGCGCGAACTGTAAAAAGATTTTGCGAGATATGTAGGAATGCTGCAGATGATTACTGCTGAAATCCGGCTGCGGTCCACGAAATGCCAATAGGATAGAGCACGAGGTGATTTGGCCATCACTGATCGATCGGTATCATTCGATCTCGGCCAGAGGCAGCCTTTCTTTCCGGCAAGCGTCTTACATACAGCATTTACCTGTAGCATAATCATTCATCATGAGTCTGAGTCGCGCGGGTGATCGGCTCTAGGGACCTATAGAGTGGCAATCAGCTTATTGGGGCCATTTTTTAGCAGAGATATCAATTCTGTCATTGAATTGCCCAACAAGTATGCTTCACAATTGCTGGTAATCTCGCGTGCGAGTCGGAATTTCCCTAAATCGAATTAGACTCATGAAATCCAGTATATCGAATCATTAATGCTTTATTGAATGTCAAAAGGTTATTTAAATAAATACAAAGAATTATTCAGTATTTTCAATTGTTTTTTTAATCTTAATCGCATTTTAAGCTAATATCTTGTTATTTTTAACAAATTAGAACATTTATCTCAGACTTTATCCAATACGGAACGATCATTTCTGATTTAGTAATTATCTGAACGATCCCATCCAGTGCCAATTTTGCGTTCGTTCGGTTAGAATTTTAAGCATCGTTCGCAATATATGCTTGGATGGGAAATGCACTACCTCGTTGTTTCATCAGATCCAAAAGGTTTCATGAATCGGTCACTTCATGAATCTAAGTAGGTTGAAATTCGATCAGGAAATTGCAGGCATTGCCAGACCTCGCAAGCGGCAAACGATGAGCATCTTCCCGAATCGAAGAAATGAATATCAATGGAAAGAATACAGGATATCAAATGAAGATATTGAGGATATTGAATTTGATTGCATTGGTTTGCCTGATAGGCATGACCTGTGCAACTGCACTGGCCGCCGATGAAATCATAACCTTGGGCTCTACCAGCATCTCTCTGGACCTGGGCGGCATCGGGTCCTATGCCGTGGAAAAGGGAGACGTTGTCTCCACGGATCACGACAAGCCCAGATTCCAATATGAGATTGCCCCGGCAACCGTAAAGATCGATGGAGCATCTGAGCAGGTTATGCTGGAGGTCCATCAGATGAGCGCATCCGAGCCTCTGAGCAGCCCTATATCGAGAAAGGATCAAATAACCGGCATGGAGCACTGCATCGAGAAATCGGATATAATGCCTATCGGCGAGGAGATGAAGACTGAGGAATACACGATTGACGGACATCAGGGAATACTCGCCACCGTCAACAGTGACCCGGAAAAACCTCTTTACATCGCAGCCTGGAGTCCTGATCAGAACGACGATGCCGGAACCATTGTCTGCCTTGTTGGGTCCGACCTGCCTTGGGAGACGACAAAGAAAATATTCGAATCAGTCTCATCAAAGGATTCCTAGATCCATTGGGATGATTCGGTGCTATAATTCGATGCTATGATTTGATATATTTATTCATCTCACCCATATTTTTAATGGGTTGGATAAAATAGCTAAAGATTAGTCATGTGGGGGTTAACAATTCTGCTGGGAATAACAATGCTCAAGGTTTCGCGAGAATGCGAAGCTGAAGCTTATCGGTCAATCAAGGAGATGAGCTGCGTGAAGGAGGTGCACCAATTGCTGGGGGAGTATCCTCTTTTTGTGATAATTCAGTCGGAGAGCAGATCTCGACTGCAAGATGCGATCGAATCCGTCAAAGAGCGTTCCGGTGCCACGGCCATCTGGCATGTTCTGGTCTCGGAGAGTCCGGGGCCAATTTATTGAGGGGATAGCACCTGAATTTTGATTGACACACCTAATTGGCGTACCTAGATCGTCAGTGTCATCATATCCCATGCCGTCTCAGTCGGCACCCCGGAAAGATTTGCCACAATCTCTGCCATCTCATCTTCATACCCTTGCGCTTGCGGGTACAGGTGAGTGAGCAGCGCTCGTTTTGCCCCGCAGTTGCAAAGCATTTCGCCGAGCTTTCGGGGCGTGGTGTGGTTGGTGACATCGAAGGGCTCAGGGAAGGAGCATTCATGAATGAGCAGGTCTGCCCCTTGCGCCAGCGCGGCCACACGTGCGCAGGCTTCAGTGTCGCCCGAATAGACTATTATTCTATCCTCGGCCTCGATGCGGTAAGCGAGGGCTGTGACGCTGTGGCGCGCCTCTTCAGCAAAGATATCGAATCCCTTGACGGAAAATGAATCCATGGGCACAAGCTCATGGACCGCGATCTGCATCCGTCCCAGATTGGGATAGGCGTTTTTCAGGATCGCCAGGTAGACCTCCGTTCCCTCCGGTCCATAGACCTCCAAGCCGGGAAGCTCGGAGAGATAGCGGGCATTGGCCAGGGCCAACAAGTCTGAGACGTGATCGAGGTGCAGGTGCGTCAAGACAACCGTGTCCAGCGCCTCCAGGCTCGTACCTGCCTGGTCCAGGCGCAAGAGGGTTCCTGCGCCGCAGTCGAAGAGCAGCGGTCTTTCATTCTCGATCAGGATCGCCGCCTGGGATCGCCCCGGCTGGGGAATGCCGACACCTGTGCCGAGAAGCGTAACCTTGAGGCTCATGCGGCTATGATCTTGGTGCTATGAGTAAATAACGATATTCATATTTCGATCATCCTTTGCGCCCTGTGCCGGCTCGTGAGCCTACTGCCGCTCTTTGCCGCCTGCTCGCAAAAATCGTTATTCTTGCATCCATCAGCTCTTTTCATCCATCAGATTCATGGAAGCTTCCCGGAACGTTCTTCTCCATCTCGCAGTATTCTCCATCTCGCAGTATTCTCCATCTCGCAGTATTCTCCATCTCGCAGCATGAATCGGTAATTCAGGAGATGATGGATTGACAAATGAGCCCGACAGAGTATGCCCCTGGCAGTGTGCGCGGTTCCTCGACAATTGGGTCCGAAGAGCCGTCCACAATCCGGCCAAGATTATTGGAAGATATATCGAAAAAGGTCAGACGGTTTTAGATCTGGGCTGCGGTCCCGGCATGTTCTCCCTGGCTATGGCCGAAATGGTAGGCGAAAAAGGAACTGTGATCTCCGTGGACATCCAGGATGAGATGCTCCAGATTTTGCGGCAAAAGAGCGAACGTGCAGGGCTGCGCTCTCGCGTCATCCTGCATAAAGCTCAGCCGGAAAAGATAGGCATATCAGAGAAGGTGGATTTTGCCCTCGCATTCTACATGGTTCATGAGGTTCCAGACAAGGCAGGATTTCTAAGAGAGGTCGCGGCGGCTATCAAGCCCCAAGGAAGTGTTCTGATTGTCGAGCCGAAGTTTCACGTCTCGAAACCCTCCTTTGAAGAGACAATCAATGTTGCGGAGTCGAGCGGATTGAGACTGATCTCCCGGCCCAATGTGCTCTTCAGCCGGGCGGCTCTCTTGCAGAAAGACTGATTCATGCATTTTGCGGCAACCTGGAGAATCGGAAAATATAGTGGCCAATTTGCAGGTGCGAGTGTTTGGCCTGAAATCCTGGGTTGGGTTTAAGTATCAGCAAAATGGTTTCATTCCACAGTTCTACTCAAATAAAATTCAAGGTGAACAGTTTTGCAGCCAAGCGTCGTCAAGGATATGGCTCTTGCCAAGGAAGGCGAGAAGCGCATCGAATGGGCGAGAAGGCATATGCCCGTCCTGGATAGCATCAAGCAGGAGTTTGAGAAAGAAAAGCCCCTCAAGGGCGCAAAGATCGTGGCCTGCCTGCACGTTACCGTGGAGACGGCCAACCTGATCACCACTCTCGTGGCAGGCGGGGCCGAGGTTGCGGTCACCGGCTCAAATCCCCTGTCAACGCAAGACGAGGTCGCGGCGGCCCTGGCAGCTCGCGGGCTCTACGTCTATGCCTTTAGGGGCGAGAATGAGAAAGAGTACTACGACTGCATCAAGAAGGCCCTGGACCTTGAGCCCAATGTGAGCCTGGACGACGGAGCCGACACCATCGCCATCATCCACAAGGAGCAGCCCGAATTGGCCGCTCAGATGTTCGGCGGCTGCGAGGAGACCACCACAGGAGTCGTGCGGCTGCGGGCAATGGCTGCAGACGGCGCGCTTCTTTATCCCGTCGTCGCCGTGAACGATGCCGAAACCAAAATGATGTTCGACAACCGCTACGGAACGGGCCAGTCAACATTGCACGGCATCATGCAGGCCACCAACTTCCTCTTCGCCGGCAAGACCGTCGTAGTGGCCGGCTACGGCTGGTGCGGCAGAGGCTTTGCCATGCGCGCCAAGGGACTCGGGGCAAACGTCATCGTGGTGGAGATCGAGCCCAGGAAAGCTCTGGAAGCGGCCATGGATGGCTATCGGGTCATGCCTATGCTGGAAGCCGCACCTTTGGGCGACCTCTTCGTCACACTTACCGGCGACATCAACGTAGTTCGGGCAGAGCACTTCGAGCTGATGAAGGACCAGGCAGTGCTCGCCAACAGCGGCCACTTCAATGTGGAGATCGACATACCCGCTCTGGAGAAGCTGGCGGCGGAAAAGATCGATGTGCAAAACAACGTCGCTGAGTACAAGCTCAAGGATGGGCGCAGGCTCTACCTCCTGGCCGAAGGCCGGCTGATCAATTTGGCTGCGGCCTACGGCCATCCTCCGGAGGTCATGGATATGTCCTTTGCCAACCAGGCGCTGGCTGTGCGCTACATCGTGGAGCACGGCAAGAAGCTTGAGAAGAAAGTCTATGCCGTTCCGGTAGAGATCGACCGGCGCGTGGCTGAGTTGAAGCTGGCGTCAATGGGCCTGAAAATCGAGAAGCTCACGCCCGAGCAGGATAAGTACCTGCATAGCTGGCAGATGGGAACCTAAAGATGGGGTGATTGGCCAATGGATCTGCGCAAAGAGAGTCTTGAGGCATATCTAAAAAGCCTTTACGGCGAGAAGCTGCAGCTCGTAAGCACGCGCAAGATGGGCGAGACCATTCCCACCACGGAGGATGTGAAGGGCTTCGGCTACGGATCGCCGCTTCTGGTGGAGTACAGGATCGATGAGCAGCCGGGCTCGGCGGTCATTTCCACCATGCGGGTGCAGCACGGATTCGGCCATGATCACTTCACTGACCGGGCCAGGATCTTGCTGTGGCAGAATTCGACCTTTGCGAAGCTCCCCAAGCATGTCGCATCCTTGGACGCGGGCTACTTCGGAAAAAACGGGAGAATGGTTTCGGCAGGCGATGCCCGTGAGTTCTTCCTGCTCATGCCGAAGATCGAGGGAAAAGAGTACTTCTTCGATCTGGAGCGTGTAAAGGAAAACGGGGCCACTGACCTCGACTACGACCGGGTGGTGGCGCTATCCGACTACCTGGCGGAGATCCATAAGGTCAAGTACGACTGCCCGCCGCTTTACCTTCGCAAGATCCGGGAGACCGTGGGAGACGGAGAGTGCATCTTCGGCATCCTGGACGATTACCCGGATAATCCCGGCTTCCTGGACCCCGATGAGCTGCGTGAGATCGAAAAGATATGCATAGACTGGCGCTGGATGCTGAAGAGCAAGACGGGACGGCTCTGCCAGGTGCATGGCGACTTCCATCCCTGGAATATCATGTTCCGGGAGGGCACCGACTTCACCGTCCTGGACCGCAGCCGAGGCGAATGGGGCGAGGCAGCGGACGACATCACCGCTATGGCCATGAACTACATCTTCTACTCCGTCCAAAAGAGCCTGCGCTTGACGGGAGACCTGAAGGACCTCTTCGAGCTGTTCTTTGAGAACTATCTGGAAAAGTCCGGCGACCAAGAGCTTTTGGAGGTCATAGCACCGTTCTTTGCCTTCCGCGCAACCGTGGTGGCCAGCCCCACCTGGTATCCGCTGCTCTCCGATGATGTGAGAAGGGCGCTCTTCAACTTCCTGGAGAACGTCATGGCTTCCAAGAAGTTCAACTACAGGGACGTGAACGGCTATCTAGCTTAAGGCGAGCTGATAGCCCCTATTTTTCCAAGATCAGTGAGATGAAACTGGCAGAATGAAAACATACGCTTTTGAACTCTCTGGAGAGCACGAAACCCTGCCAAGAAGCGAGGTTCTGGCACTGGCGGAGATTTACTCCACAGGGTTTCGAGAGCTTGCCTTTTATGATCAATGCCTCATAATCGAAGCCGATGATCTTGATATCGAAATGCTGGGAAAACGTCTGGCTATGACTCACCGCATCATCGATGTTTTAGCTATCTGCGACGCTTCCACGCCCGGCTCGCTGGCCGAGGCTGCGAGCAGCATTTCCTTGCCCCTAAAAAAGTACAAAGTCAGAGCCAGGCGCATCAAAGACAGCCTGCCCAAAGCCGACGAGGTGGAGCGCGAGGTGGGACGATTCCTCTTTCGCCGGGGCTATAAAGCCGATCTTAAGAACCCGGAGATGGTGCTGAGAGCCATTATTACGGATGGTAAGATAATCCTTGGCCTTGAGGCCGCCAAGACGGACCGCAGCTCATTTGAAGGCCGCAGACCTCACCTCAAGCCCTTCTTTCATCCCGGCGTACTCATGCCACGCATGGCCAGAGCACTGGTAAATATATCTCAGGTACGGGCGGGCGAAAGAATGCTCGATCCCTTTGCCGGAACCTGCGGAATCCTGATCGAGGCTTGCCTGATCGGCATCGAAGGCGTGGGAATCGAGGTGCAAAGCAGGCTGGTGAAGGGGGCATCCTGCAATCTCTCCGGCCTTGAGTGCAGCTTGATCCTGGGCGATGCCAAGCGTCTGCCCTTCCGGGACTCTTCTATCGATGGAGCGGTTTTGGACACTCCCTACGGAAGATCAGCCAAGATCGAAGCGGAATCTAAAGAGCTTCTCTTGGAGGAAAGTCTCGCCGAGCTGCATAGAACAATAAAGCCGGGCAGGCGGATGATCATCCTGGCAGATAAACCTATTAATGCTCTTTTGGCGAACGCAAACTTTGAGATAATCCAGAGTCATACGGATCGGGTTCACGGGAGCTTAACTAGGTATATTTTCATCTGCAAAGCGCAATAGCACTTCCTGCAGAGCATATTAGGATGAGCGGATTTTGGCGGATAGGGCGAAATTCGGCAATTTGCAATTTCAAGGAAGAAATATCCTCGACTTGAACACCCACTATTCTAAAATTTATTTGTAAGTAAACGTAATTCTAACCTGCATATTTGCAAAACAAGTAGTAGTTGGAAAATACTTTCGTGAAAAGAATAAAATGTGCTGCGACTCTATCAGAGAGCAAAGATTAATTAGCAAAAAAGCTATTAATAAAATGATGCGCCTGGGGTATCAAATTCATGAAACCTATGAGTGATAAGGTAGATATAGCTGCTTGGAGAAAATATGAATTAGCGGAATCGCAACTTAAGGGCTTTACGAGGTCTGCCGTCAGAACAAAAATTATGCTCTATCTCCAGGAAGGAGAGAAAAATTCAGGTGAGCTGGAGAAGGAATTTGGAGTTAGAGCCTCGACTATTCTGCATTCCATCAAAGAGATGATCGATTCCGATATAGTGAAAAAAGGGAATAAGGGATATGTTCTTACTAATGTGGGACGGATTCAAGCACTCTTGCTGGATAACCTTGTCAGTGCAATTCTAGTTATTGATACCTTCAAAAATTTTTGGCTAAGTCATAATACTGACGACATCCCAGATCATCTTTTAGAGCAAATTGGGATGCTCAATCAGTCAGAAATCCTTGAAGGAGATATAGCGAATATCCTCAAGACGCAGGAATATTGGATCTCGGAAGTCATCAATTCCAAGGAGATCGCGGGCGTCTCTCCGATCATTACTCCTGCGTATCCTGAAGCCATTGTCAAGGCTCTGCAAAACGGCGCAAAAGTGGATTTAATACTCACAAAGCCTGTCTTTGAAATAGTTTTAAAAGATTACCGTGATGCTCTAAATGCTCTTCTTAAAATGGAAAACTTCACCCTTTACCGCATTGACAAGGATCTCAAAATTGCCTATACTGTAACCGATTCATATCTGTCTTTAGGATTATTCCGGCTCGAAGGAGGATATGATGTCGGCAATGATCTCAATTGCTTCGGAGAAGGTGCCATCAAATGGGGCAAGAAGCTCTTTGAATATCATAAAAGCATGTCGCTTTTGATCAAAAGCATATGAAGCCTTGATTAGGAGACTATGACACAATGGCGGGCTCTTCGCTATTTTATATTGCTAACCTCAAGCTATCATGAAATGAAATCGGGTCCAGGAAAAAAAGAAATCGACACGCAGGAGAGCTAATAACTCAGCCTAGATGTCTGGGTTAGCATCCATGAGGAGGTTCCTCGCTGTTTCGTGTGGGTTTGGCAGGCAGCAGAAATCAGTTGAGATGACAATCCCATCATTCGGACGGAGTGATCTGTTATCCAGCATGCTGATTTTTGGATGTGTTCTCTAGACACCATTTCATGATATCTTGAGGTCAGCAATATGAAATAGCGAAGAGCCCCTGAGGATTTATGCCTCCGGTCACGCCTACACAAAATAGCGAGGAACCTAAGTGGCGTAACATATCTCTAATGATACATGCCTCGATTGATGGCATAGCCCTAATGATGGCATATCGCTAGCGTCCGTATTATTATATTTGAGACTGTTGCAAATGCTCCTGTTTTTGTCGGCTTCGCGATCCTTAAGTTCTCTCTTTCTCATTCCAAATCATATAGTGTCATTGCAGTTATAATCAATTTAAGCTTAAACGCACTTAGTGCCCGTCTTCTTTATCGCAAAAATTACGCATTTTTATGATTGTCTTTACATATTGACATTTTAAATTAAAAAAACATATATAATACGGCTGTATTACAGTACTGCCATGTTCGGGAATTCGTCAACGTATTATAAGAAAATTTTTGAAGATTGTTTCAAAAATTTTCTGAATGAAACGCGAAACGCATTGGAAATGATAATTTCTTTTTTATCGGTGAGTTCTTTATTCATAGGAGGGCATGGGTTCTTTAAGACATACATTGCGTATGTTCTTCTGGGGATGCATCCCGATTTAATGGTCTGCAGCATTTCATTTCTCATTACATTCAGCATTTACAGCCTTGATAAAATCGCGGACATGGATAAAGATACAATTAATATGCCTCAGAGAATGAGCTTCCTTCGCGGACGACGAAACCTGATATTTTATTTGGCCATTGCATCTTATATTCTAGCTATCGTCCTGGCACTGTCGGACAATCCTCTGATCATTCCGGTGATCTTCATACCGTTCATCGCCAATGCGTTTTATGCAACCAAAATACATAGAGACATCCCAAGACTCAAAGACATACCTTTTGTAAAAAACATTGTCGTAGCCTTGGCCTGGGCGATGGTAACTACGCTCCTGCCGGCGCTACATATGGCTAATCCGGTAAACGCAACCGTGGCATTAGTGATGGGTTTCATGGTGGTTAAGACGCTTGTTGACAATGTCCTATACGATGTTAGAGACATCAAAGGGGATAGGGAAAATGGTGTTCGGACAATGGCTGTAATTCTTGGAAAAAGAAATACGGCTATAATGCTGTTGGCAATCAACAGCACTCTGTTGCCAATGGCCCTTTTTGCAGACGCAAGCGTTAGACCAATAATGCTCTTATTGGCACTTTATGGCTTCGCCTATACGCTGTACTTCAGTGAGAGAAGGAATCCCTTGGCCCTGGACTTTTTTGTGGAAGGAGAGTGGATGCTTGCCACCGCCTTCCTATTTTTCTTTTTTGCTTTGCGTTTATGAATGCAATCCGAATCAAATGATGTCCTGACCTACGCCTCTGCCGCCTCATAGTCAGTATCGATGGTATCCTGCAGACCGTCTTCAGTATGTGCGGTAACCATGCGTTCGGATACATCCTGGTCGGAGAGAATCTCCTGGAAGCGTTTTGTGTAATTATCTCTCTCCGACGCTTTCTGGCTGTCGAAGATATTCCTGTATTCCGATATGGTGGACGGAGCCACGCGCAGCGTTTCTGCCATCTCTTTGACGGATTTGCCTGCGTCCGTCAGGCGCACAAATTCGTCTTTATCAAAGGGCGGTTTAAGGTCCGTTTCGCGAAATAGATGGAGCTTGATTCTTGCTCTGCTCACTGTTTTATTGAGGGCTCGATCTCCTAATTGCTCTGCAATCTCGGTGTCGCTTAAGTTTTTATAAAATAGCCTTACAACGGACGAGAGCTGTTCCGGGGTTAGTTTGGTTTGGATGCTGTATTGTTTGATCATCTCTTTAACCACTGCTAATAAAGCACGCTCAATCTCTCCGCTCCCCCGGAGACTGCCGTGACGAGTGGCTTGCTTTTCCACGACCTTTGTGCTGGCGCCAATCTTCATAACTAGGTCTCGCAACTGATCAGTCCTACCACTCAAATACTCACCCAAATGTAAACTCCTTAGTTTATAGTATAAAGATGTTTCCATACCATTACAAACCTATTTATACCCGAGCCTCGTCTAAGAAGGCGGAATGTCCGAGACCAGCATATATGTTGTGAAGACCACTGCCAATCAGGAACGATCGGTGGCCAACATGATCGCCCAGATTGCACGCAAGGAAAAGTATGATATAAGGGCACTGCTGGTACCAGATGTGCTGAAAGGCTATGTGCTCGTGGAGTCTCCGGCTCCAGAGATCGTAGACCAGGCGATTCAAGGAGTACCCCACGCGCGCTCTGTGATAAAAGGGGCATCGAGCATCGGAGAAGTGGAGCACTTTCTCACACCCAAGCCTGCTGTAATCGGCATCAATGAAGGCGCCATTATTGAGCTTATATCCGGGCCGTTCAAGGGGGAGAAAGCCAGGGTAAAACGCGTGGATGTCGCCAAGGAAGAGATAACTGTGGAACTCTTCGAAGCCATGGTGCCCATCCCCATTACTGTGCGGGGAGATCACGTGCGCGTGCTCAGTAAAGATGAAACTTAGAGGTGATTTGATTTGGCTAGTGTAGTTGAAGCATTGGTTCCTGGCGGAAAGGCCAGCGCTGGGCCACCTTTGGGCCCGGCCCTTGGACCCCTGGGTGTAAATGTTGCCCAGGTGGTTGCCAAGATCAATGAGCAGACCAAGGATCTTAACGGAATGCAAGTTCCGGTCAAGATCAAGGTAAAGTCCAGAACCGAGTTTGAGATTGAAGTCGGAACGCCGCCTACCTCTGCCTTGATAATCAAGGAGATGGGTGTGGAGAAGGGCACAGGCGACAAGAGCATTGTCGGTAACCTGAGCATGGAGCAGGTCATCAAGATCGCAAACATCAAGCGCAAGGGACTGCTCTCCAAGACCCTGAAGAACGCAGCCAGTGAGGTCATCGGCACAGCAGGATCCGTAGGTGCTACCATCGACGGCCTGACGAGCAAGGATGCCCAGGCGGCTGTGGTCAGCGGTAAATACGACGAGATCTTAGAAGCGAAGGCTTAAATATAAAGTTATAATCTAAAATCTGATTCTCTTTTTTGAGAAGCCGTAGGAGACTGCAAAAGTCGATAGACTACGGAGGATTGAAATGGATATCGAAGAAGCCATCAAGCAGGCAATCACTGAGGCACCTGCCAGAAAGTTCAGCGAGAGCGTGGACCTGGCTATCAACCTTCACAATATTGACCTTTCCATACCGGGAAACAGGGTCGATGTAGAGGTTATCCTTCCCCACGGACTTGGCAAACCTACCAAGATCGCTGTATTCGCTGCTGGTGAGACCGCCTTGCGTGCCAAGAGCGCCGGTGCAGATCGCGTCATCTCCGGTGACGAGATCAAGGAGCTTGGCGGAAACAAGAGGGCGGCTCGAAAGCTGGCCGACGAATACAAGTTCTTCATCGCAGAGACTCAGTTCATGCCGGTCATTGGTAAGAGCCTGGGTTCGATCCTGGGCAAGAGGGGCAAGATGCCCACACCCTTGCCGCCGACGCAGGACATAACCCCGCAAGTGCAGAGGCTCAAGAACATGACCAAGATCAGGTCCAGGGATAGGCCGACCTTCCACCTGACTATTGGGAACCGAAATATGAATACCAAAGAGCTGGCCGAAAACGTAGATGCGGTCATTGTCAAGCTCGAACAGACCTTGAAGGATGGTCGTCATAACTTGAAGTCGGTTTATGTCAAGACCACCATGGGTCCGTCCATAAAGGTGATCTAAAATGGCAGGAGAAATTCGCAGGACTGCCCATCTGCCCGAATGGAAGGTCAAGGATGTCGCCGAGCTGGTCGAAATGATCAGCAAGAGCAGAGTAGTCGGCATCGTGGGTTTGCGCGAGATTCCCGCCAGCAACTTGCAGCAGATGCGCGGTGATCTGAGGGACAATGTCGAGATAAGAATGGTTCGAAACACCATCGCTCGTCGTGCTCTGGAAGCATCCGCACCTGAAATCCGGCCGCTGGCCGACTATATCGAGGATCAGACGGCACTGATCTTCAGCAATGATAATCCCTTCAAGCTCAAGAGCCTATTGGAGAAAGGCAAGAAGCCAATGCCGATCAAGCCCGGCGCGCGAGCCCCCAAGGATATCGTAGTCGAGGCCGGAGAGACATCGTTCTCGCCGGGACCAATGGTAGGCAAGCTCCAAGCAGCCGGAATTCCCGCAGCCATTAAGGGCGGAAAGGTGGTCATCAACCAGACAATTACTCTCGCCAAAGAGGGAGAGGTTGTCTCTGCCAAGACTGCTGATATTCTGAAGACTATGGAGATCTTCCCGAGGAACGTAGGCCTAGAAATGAGAGCGGCTTACGAGGGCGGCTTGATCTTCAAGTCCAAGGATCTAACTATTGATGTGGCAGCCCAGATTTCTGAGCTATCCGCAGCCTCGGCCAAAGCGTTCAGCTTTGCTGTCGAGATCGGTTATGTCACGCCACAGACAATCGTGCCCATGCTGCAGAAGGCCCAGACCAAGGCCAGAGGCCTGGTCGTCGAGGCTGCACTGCCCGTACCCAGCATGATGGAGTTCGTTCTCGCCAAGGCTGCCGCTAATGCCAAGGCTATCCAGAGCCTGACCAGCGGAGAGGTTGCCCCAGCACCGGCAGCCGCCGCAAGCGCACCCGCTCAAGCAAAGGAAGAGGACGAAGAGAAGAAGGATGAAGGAGACACCGCAGCAGGACTCGGTGCTCTGTTCGGTTAAGCTAAAATTTAAGTCATATTTGAGGTCGATTCAAATGGAATACGTATATGCCGCATTGATGCTTCATAGCGCAGGCAAGGATGTTAACGAGGATGGAATAAAGAAGATTGTCGAGGCAGCAGGCGTTGCCGCTGACGAGATCAGAATCAAGGCCCTGGTTGCCGCGCTGGATGGCGTGGACATCGCCAAGGTACTCTCCCAGGCAGCCGCCGTGCCGGTAGCAGCCGCAGCAGCCCCCGCAGCAGCAGCCGCACCCGCTGGCAAGGCCGCCAAGGAAGAGAAAGAAGAGAGCAAAGAAGCTGCAGAAGAGAGCGGAGTCGAGGGCCTGGGTGCCCTGTTCGGCTAAGCTCTTTTTTTATCCCATCTTTCTTTTTTATTCACGTTATTTATAATGTTATGATTTATATTTTGCAGATTTGTAATGCAGACTTGGATTATAATAATTTATATTATAAAAATAGTATTAGATATAATATATAAGATTTTTAGATATCTTGCAGCTTCTCTACACCAACCTTCTTGACAAACGGTTTCCAGATATTGGTGGGCATCCAGGCCGGTGCATTGGTGGGCTTGGGAACCTGCTTGCGCTCGCCTTGGAAGAGGTGCACCTTCTTGGTCCCGCGCTCCCGCAGCCTTATGTCGGTGAATCCGCGGTTCGCTGCTTTCAAGGCCGCTTGCCTTGGCTGCTTTCCGCTGAAGACTCCGACCTCGTTTCCATCCTTGTCGCGCAATGCGAAATTTCTTTTTTCAATCATTTCTTATTCCTCACTAAAACCACTTGCATCGAGCTATTTGCTTCGATGCATGACTATATAACTATTACGTATATATTAATGTTTTGTTTGATTTCAGTTTATGCTAATAGCTGCTGAAAATGAGTTTTGGAATCTGAAGGGCGGACGAATGGAGGACGCAAATAAAGAAAAATTGCCGCAGAGGAATGGTTTTTTATTCTGTTATGGAGTCTCCTGATTCATGGCCTGGGTCGTTTGGTTTACCGGCCTTCCGGGCTGCGGCAAGACCACCATTGCGCAGAGCGTGAAGGCAAAGCTGTCTAGGAAACAAATAAACGTTAAGATATTGCAGCTTGACGAGATCCGCAGGGCGATCACGCCCCAGCCTCGCTACACCGAGGAGGAGAGAGACATCGTCTATGCCAGCCTGGCTTACATGGCCAAGCTGCTGGCAGATGAGGGCGTGAACGTCATGGTGGACGCAACCGCCAACCGGCGAAGATATCGGGATTTTGCCCGCAGCCTGATCCCGAATTTCGGTGAGGTTTTCATTCGCGCCGATCTCGAAACCTGCATGGCCAGGGAGGCGGAGCGGAAGGCAGAGTTCTCGCCCAAAGGAATCTACAAGAAGGCAGCCGGGAAGAAGGCAGCGGTTCCGGGGGTCAATGTGGCTTACGAGGAGCCTCTGTCGCCTGAGATCGAGGTGGATACGCAGAAGATGACTGCAGATGAGAGCGCATCGTTCATAGCCGAGAGGATTTTGCAGAATTTTTCCAAAGCTTGAACTTGAATCAGGAAAACGTCGGCAGGCCCGTCCGGCAGGCATAAAACAATGGCGGGCGATTGGGCAGCAAAGCCGGAAAATCCGAAATAGCACAGACGAATGCCAGCGTTTATGCCGCGCTTGCTGTCCTGAATAATACTTTCGCGATTCTTTTGGAATATTGCAAACTACATATATTTCCACGAATATTCATGCAGCAGTGATTCACAATACTCTCAATTCCAGAAAGCTTAAAATATGGCCACTTAGACTCCCACTCAGGAAGTGAAGATGCTTGAAGTCCAATGCTGGCTTTGTGGGATTTGACGGAACCGAGAACAAGAGAACTCTTCTGGCGCTGCAGCAGGTCAAGAAGGCTGCGGGCATCGAGGGCGACCTCAATGTGTTGCTCCGCCGACCTCACGGCAGAGCCAGGTCCATCGTAGATAAGTTCAACCGCCTATTCGGCGTGAAGGCCTTCGTCAGCGACAAGGCTGACAAGGAGAAGTGGGAGAAGATCGGAGTCAAGATCGAGGGCGGGTACGATGAGTTCTTCGAGGCATCGGATTTCTTGATGGTGGGAACTCCGGGCGACGAGGAGCTGCCTTATGTTGAGGCTGGTCTCGCCCACGGCTGCTTCATCTCCCTCATGGGCGGCGCGGATCGACCCGAGCTTCTCAAGGGACTGGAGGAGAATAAAAAGGTCAAGATCACGGATGAACTGAAGGCAGACTTTGCCCGCGAGTTCTTCTTCGGCCTGGAAAACTACGATATGTTCTCGAAGGCTAAGCCAAGACTGGTGCAGTGCACAAGCTGCAACACTACCGGCCTCTCCCGCCTGGCACTGGCCGCTCGCCCCCTGGGCCTGACGGCAATTTTGGGCAACATCGATCGCAGACACGGCGACCCGCACACTGTTGTCAAAGCGTCCCCCAGCGCTATTCAGTTCGGCAAGGGCGCGGGCCATCAGGGAACGGATGCAGGAACTGTCTTTGAAGAGGTTAAGTTTTCCATCCGCGCCAGCAAAGTGCCCACAACAGTGCCGCACACCAACTTCTTGAACATGGTTTTCAAGGGCGACGTCAAACCCGCCCAGCTTGTGGAGCAGTTCTCCAAGACCCGAGAGGTCGTGGTCATGCCCTATCAGGATGAAGGCAAGAAGCACGATTGGACCAGCGAGATTCTGGAAGCATTCCTTTCCGGCATCGAGCGGCCCATCAGCCCGGAAATATTCGAGCTTATCGTCTCCGACGCCATCATACCATTCAAGCTGGGTGACTACACCGTTCTGCAGACCGTCTCCATGGTCGAGCAGATGTCCATCGCCGTTCCCAACCACGTCGAGTCCTACCTGCTCTCCTGCGGCTATCCAGCGGCGGACATCCACGCCCTTGTGGACAAGTCCCTGGGCGTCGTGCACGGCATCTGGCCGGACAAGCTGAGCTGCTGAGCCGGCATCCTGATCTCATGCCAGAGGAGATTGTAGGCCAGCTGAAGGGCGATAAGGTCAGGCTGGGCGCAGAAGCCCTGACTGACCTGTACGAGCAGGGCTACTTCGGGCGTCCCAGAGGAAAGGGGCTGGAGCTGTCCCTGGTTGAGGCGGCCTATCTCCTGGATAGATCACGGATCAAGGTATCGGCAGACAGAAGGCTGCTCGACTTCAAAGCCTTCTTCCAGACGGCTTCGTCTCTGGAGAAGGGCTTTGAGTTTCGCTATGTCGTTTACAAAGACCTGCGCGAGCGGGGCTACTACGTTCAGCCGGGAAGACCGGACTTTCGCGTCTATCCGCGCGGCGGTCACCCCGGCAAGAGTGCTGCGGAGTTTTATGTTCTTGTCATCTCCGAGCGCATGCCTCTTCCGCTCAAAGAGATCATCGAGCCCGTGCGCGTGGCCGGGCAGATGAGAAAGAAGCTGATGCTGGCCATCGTGGATGAAGAGAGCGACATCACGTTCTATGAGGCCAGAGAAAAGGCTATGTCCGGTAAGATGCCGGAACAGGAGCCAGGCGGCATGGCCACGCTTCTGGAAGACCGGGTAATGCTCTGGGATGCCGACGGCTCGCATAGGCTGCATGAGAGCGGTTTTTTCGGCAAGCCGGTGGGCGAGCGGCTGCAGCTGTCGCTAGTCGAGTCGGCGTATTTGCTGGAGAAAGGATTGATCCAGTTGGCAGATCGCTCCGGTGAGATGATAGATCTGGACGGATTCATGGCCCGAGCGCGCCAGATCGAGAACGACTTCGACCTGAAGTTCGGCGTTTACAGGGATCTGCGCAACCGAAAGATGGTTGTGAAGACCGGCTTCAAGTTCGGAACCCATTTCCGGGTTTACAGGTCGGTCGGGGGCCTGGAGAAGGTTCCGCACTCCGATTTTCTGGTACACACCGTTCCCGAAGACCACATATTCTTCCCGCCCGTCCTTTCCAGAGCGGTGCGACTGGCCCATTCCGTGAGAAAAGAGATGGTGTTTGCTTATCCGGATAAAGACGTGCACTATCTGGAGATCAAGCGGCTAAAGCCGTGAGTGTTGATAATCTTTTCATTGTCTCCTCTGCCGCAAAATTTTAAGTTAATTTAAAGAATATTATAAAAAATTGAAGCGAACCAAAAAATTAAAATTAATGTTTTTATAGACCTGTGGCACTGGCCAGGTCGCGGCTCTTGCCGTTATCGTCGTTCCCTTCTACCAGGACTACGATGCTTCCATTCTTCCAGAGATAGAGATAGCGCAGACCCGTTCCGCCCACATCCTTTCTGATCTCCGTAGCGTTATGGCCGTTGATGATGGCAGATGAGAAGCGGTCCACTCCCCGGAAGGGCGGCTTTTGGAACTCGGGCTGAGACATGTAATTGGAATAAGCAGACTCTGCGAACATCCCGTCCTGCAATTGGAGGAGGGTGATCTTGGCATCATAGGACTCGCCAGGCTTTCCCCACTGATAGATGCCTACGGATACATTTGTCTTTCCGATGTCTTTTGCGCCATAGAAGTTCTTGATGTAGTCGGTCATATTCACGTGTGAGTCCATCTCCGGCAGAGCGGCTATGAGCTTGAAGCCCTCCGGCAGATTTTCCTTGGGAACGACTAGATTTGCAGACGTTGAATTTGCTGCATCTTCGGCCAGGCATACCGCGCTGGACGCGAGCAGCAGGGATATGAATAATATGGAAATCATGCTCTTCGATCTCATGGCCCATTCCTTGTTCTTGCATATGCATAAGCTTTTTGACCGAGAGCAATTTTAGTTATCATATTTGCCTCAGATACAGAAACGCAGTGTAGGAGGAGAGAACGTAATTAGGTACGTGCGATCTCTCTACAATGAATCGTTATACGAGCCATGCTTCTTGCTAAAAGTAGGATACGTGCCAATCTTTATGTGGTCTAATGTTTCGTATGCCATCTCTTTGTAGTAAACGCATTGTCACCATAAACGAAGCTTAGCCTCTGATGAACAACCTGCAAAATTTTAATTAAAAATTTTACAAACGTAATAGACCCTGTAGATCCACCATTTATTATCCGTATGTTCATTATTCTTTCAGATTTTTCAATAAAATTTGTTATGAACTGGCATTTATTATAACAAAACCAGATTGACGATTCAGAAAGTCGTTTCCTCTTTGTTTATATTTCTAACAAACATTGGCATAAGACAATTGGCTATTTCACTGACATAGACGAAGACAATCCGCATGCATCCAAATTGACTCGATGATAAGAGGAACATGCGAGGACAGCGGATGCTAGAATACATTAAATGGATATGCAATTGATCTTGGAGATATTAAGGACATAAGTTTAAACAGCGAGTTAAATGAAATCCTTGCGAAATATCTGCGGCCAAGGTACGTTTGTTGTCTCGTGATAGATCTGGTGTATTCATGGATGCATGGCATGAGTGTCAATCTTTGGGTGCTGGACTATAATTAGATGTTATTTTATCCCGTGGGCTTAAATGAATTGCAAACATGTTGACTGTGGCACTAAAGAAATGTTGTGGCTTCCGTATACATATCGTGGTATGGAATGTGGATTGAAGCCTCATGCCTATTGTACTAAATGTGGCCTGATTAGAGGTGCAACCTCGGATAGACCAAGGAGACTGAGTTATTATATTAACATAATAGCACAGCTTGGCAGAGAGGTGAAAGTCACAAATGTTCAGATCCGGCTTATCGCAATAGAATTAGAAAAGCAAGGAATTGACGACCGATATGGCATGGATCGATGTTGCCAGGAGAAGCTGTTTTCTGAGGTTGTGAGGAAATACGTCAACGTCTCTGAACAGATCATATTTAGATATCTTAATAAAATTAGTTTGTGATGGATGGCTAACATTCAATATGGGATGATATATCATGCGTGAAATTACTGCTATTTTGCCAGCATTTAACGAGGAAATCTCTATTGGCAGCATAGTTCTTCGAACAAAGCAATATGTAGATAGAATAATTGTAATCGACGACGGTAGCAGCGATCATACTGCAGAAGTAGCTGGCATGGCCGGTGCAGAGGTAATTCGTCATCCCAAAAATATGGGAAAAGGGGCAGCGTTGAAGACCGGTTTCGAATCCCTCAACCAAGAAGGAATAATCGTCACTATGGACACGGACGGTCAGCATGATCCTGCTGATATACCAAGGCTTGTTGAACCGATCATCAATGGTGAGGCTGACATGGTAAATGGCAGCCGCTATTTAAACGGAAATCGGAAAGATACGCCCATGTATCGCAGGGTGGGGCAGGTAATGCTGGACAAAGCCACTAATATTAACAGTGGATTAAACATAACGGACAGTCAAAGTGGATTCAGGGCGTTTGCTGATTATACGAAGGATATCTTTAGGTTCGGGCAAAATGGGCTGGCAATTGAGAGCGAGATGCTTGCAGATGCGGCTAATTCCGATTTACGTATCAAAGAGGTAGAAATCGGAGTGCGATATGATGTGGACTGCTCAACAGAACATCCGGTCAAGCATGGCATACAAGTGCTCTTAAAAGTTCTGCAAGACCTTGAATTGAGAAAGCCATTGTATTACTTTACATTGCCAGGAATATTAGCAACGACTCTTGGAATCGGGATGGGGCTGGAGCTTTTAAGAGTGTTTTTCCATGGTGGAAGCCTTTACATTGGGCCGACGTTGCTTATGGTGCTCCTTACTTTGCTTGGTTGTTTCTTGGCTCTGACTGGAATAATCTTGCACCATATTTCAAAGCTGATGATTAACGTAGAGAAGACTGGTTTCAAAGAACCAGAATTAAGAGCATTTGAACGCCGCCATGATTTTGGAAAATTGGCCCGTGATAATTAGGCGCGCCGATCTCTCAGTGCTATTTCTAAAAATATTTTAATAGGCTTATCTAATGTATCGGGGAAATTCAAATGACGAATAAATCACCTAATCTGAGCATTGTTGTCAGCACCTATTCTTTGAAACGATATCCTGATATAATTAGCTTATTAGAGGCAATCGGCGATCAGACGCTCATGGATTTAGAATTGATTATTGTTGTTGACGAGAATGAGGATTTATATAACCGCTTGATCGATTACAAAAAGAACAACGCATTTTATAATTTAAATATCGTTTATAATTTGCATAATAAAGGTCTTTCCCACAGCAGAAATATCGGAATCGAGAACTCAAAGAGCGATATAGTTGCGTTCTTGGACGATGATGCGATTCCAGAAGCAGGTTGGGCTAAGGCAATCGTTGATGACTTCGACGAATGTGATGTTGGATCCGTTACTGGAGAGATCATTCCACTTTGGGAACATCAAAAAATGTCCTGGTTTCCAAAAATATTGTATTGGATGATTAGCTGCTCATATACAAATACACCAGATTGTAAGGAAGAGACGGAACGGGGATTTGGAACATGCATGGCATTCCGAAAAGAGTTACTAACTAAATTCGGTGGCTTTGATACTCGGCTTGGTATCAATCGCAATAAATGGATCGGGGGCGAGGATACCGCGATGTTCCTGAAGATAAAATCAGCAAAGAAGCGAATAATTTTTGATCCAAATGTAAAAATTAAACATAAAATTTATTTGCATAGAATAAATTACTCCAATATTCTAAAAAGGGCCTTCAACGGTGGCATGTCAATTGCAGCCATGAAAAAGATTAATAAGTATAAGATTGCCAATTCTACTGAAATGAATTATTTGAAGGTTAGCGTGTACAGGTTTTATGTCGAGTCATTTAAGAGATTAATCAAAACATTATCCATGAGTGTAATCTGGCAAATTGTTGTTGTCAGTTCGGTCATTATAATGGAAGCAATAGGATATATTTATGGCAGTTATAAACTTAGCTACGATATTCAATAAAAAAGTAATTTTATTAATTTCTTGTATCCTATTGGCAATTTCTTTGCTCAATTTCGCTTTGTTTATAGAAAACACAGATTTGCATCTCGGTTGGTTTGGGCTAATTAGCACGCTTTCGATAAGCTACTTTGCATCAGTAATGCTTTTAATAATATCATTTCTTTTAAATATAAAATTTCTTCTTAATCGTAAATTATTTTTAGCCCAAATAATTGCATTAATTGTCTTCCTTTTCTTGACTCCTGCTTTGTTCGAGGGGACAATACGGTTCAGATCCGCGTACAAGGTTCTAGGTTTTTCCGAATATATTCTTCGAAATGGATTTATCAATACTAACGACATAATATATCATAATTGGCCCGGGGCAATTATTCTCATATCAAGCATTCAATATCTGACAACATCGGATTTTTGTATTTATATAGTTAAATACTATCCATCGCTTATAGAATTATTATATCTATTGCCACTTTTTATATTTTATAATAAATTAACAACAAATACTAGAATTGTTTGGATAAGTATCTTTATTTTTTATTTACTAAATTTTTTAAACCAAGATTATCTATCGCCGCAGTCCATTTCGTATTTTTTATATCTCTTGATGCTAATAATATTGATTGGCACTATGGTAAAATCAGACCTATATGTAAAATGGACGCTAGATGATCCAAGGACGCGATTTCTAGCATTTACAATATTCGTGGGTATTGCAGTATCACATATACTAACCTCAGTATTCCTTTTATCGATACTCATTGGCATAAATTGTTATCTGTATTTATATAATAAATATTCTAAGGATGTATACAGATTTTCATCGGAGTCAATTAATATTATTAGAATCTTTTCGTTTTTTTGCATTATATTTTTTTTAATATGGACATTCTATGGCGCGATGTCTTTTCTGGAGCAGCACTTGGTGCCGTCTCTGATAGAATTATTTAATCTGGATCTGGTATTGCATCATAATTTAAATGAACGGGTCGCAGGTTCCTTCAGCCACGTTGTGATTTCTCAATTGGCTATCCTATCCGTAATTATGTCTATGGCATTGATGCTTCTTGGCTTTTTGAATAATAGAAAGTCAATAAATAATACCAGCCTATTAGCCATATTAATATCAATAGTCGCAATATTGCCTATTTACCCTTATGGGGGAGAAATGCTCATGCGAATTTTTTTATTCGCAATTCCAATTATCTCCTTCATGATGGCTCAAGTCATTCTAAGCAAGAGATTATGGATATTGATTATTTTATTTTTGGCAATGATGCCTCTTTCCCATATTCTGATACATTATGGAAATGAACGCTTTGATTACGTTTCTCCTGCGGAAATTTCCTTTTTCGACTTTTATTTCCAAAAATGCTCCGATCTCAAAATTATTGGTGGCTTTCCAGTTTATGCATATAAATTTCAGGAAAAGCTTCTTGGCATAGATCTGGATCAGGCATTGGATAAAAATAAACGTAACTTTAATAAACAAAATTTAAATAATGATAATTATTTAATTGCCATTGGCTTGTCAGAAAAAATCCAATATGAGCAGTTCTATAATGACACAATTATTATACCTTGCATTGAATCTTATTTAAATAATTATACAAACTGCAAAAAAATCTATGACAATAACGATGTGGGATTGTTCTATTGTAGTAGACTAAATAATTCAGGTACTTTTAATTGTGTCGCATAATTAGTTAAAAATAAATGTAATACTATCTAACACAATTAAGTTACCAATTGATATATTATATATTTATCGCCCGCATTATACAAGCTATTGTTGCTGAATTTAAATAAACATATAGTTTACTGAAAATGAGGAACTGAGATGAATTCACACTGCTCTAATCAAGATCGATTTTTAAACTTGGTCTTTATCGCCAAACATCATTTCAATGAACCTTTAATTAAAGATTCAATATATCTCTTAATTAGTAATATCCTAAATATGGGATTTGGATTTATTTTTTGGATAATAGCAGCAAGATTTTATTCGATCAAGGATATAGGCTTAGCCGCCTCCTTGATTTCTGTTCTAGGATTAGTTATTCTCTTTTCGCGATTTGGATTTGATGTATCTGTTATTCGTTTTTTCAAATATCAAGATATAGCAAAGATAATTAACACCAGTTTAATAATAACTTCACTCGCATCGACAATAGTGGCTATTGGATTGGTTTTTTTTGCGCTAAACCATGTTGGTGCATTGAATTATCTAAAAAATCCACTTACTGCCGTATTATTCATTCTTACGTGTCTATTTAATTCATTTGCGTTCTTGACAGGCAATTTTTTTAATGCAGCCAGGCGAGGCAATCATTTCTTAGTACAAAATTTGTTCCTTTCCAGCAGGATATTCTTATTGATACCCTTGGCTATTTTTGGCTATATCGGCATATTTGGATCTATAGGCATTGCATATTTCTTGGCATCTGTCTTTTCGCTTTATATTACACGAAATTATATCTCAATTAAAAATTTAAAAATTGATAGTAATTTTTTAAGGGATTCTTTGAACTTTTCCTTCTGGAATTATATCTCAAATATTCTTTTTTCGGCTCCCGTGTTCATATTACCGCTGCTTGTAATGAACATGTTAGGCGAGATTGAGGCCGCGAAATTCTATATCGCTTTTGCCATTGCAAATATTGTCATGGTAATACCTACAACAATCAGTACATCATTGTTGGTCGACGGAAGCCACCAGCAAGGAGAAAAATTTGAAAAAAATATATTAAAAACTGCCATCTGCACATTTGCAATATTGATCCCGCCCGTGCTAATTTTAATATTTCATGGAGATTTAGTGCTTGAAGCCATAAACAGTGATTATATGGGTGCGTTTGATTTATTAAAGATTTTTAGCATATCAAGCTTCTTTGTGGCAGTATATTCTGTATTTATACCACTACAAAATGTTAGGATGAAGGTAGAAAATATAGCATGCATTAATCTCTTGAGATTCAGTCTCTTGATATTGCTCAGCTACATTTTTGTTTTAAAATATGGGATTTCTGGAGTTGGATATGCATGGCTTATTTGTTACGCAATTTTAGATATAATTCTGGTAATTTTAAATATAAACGATGTGCGAACGTTCATTGCAAAAAAATGTTAAATTGCCTGCTCTAACATGCCATTAATGCAATTTTATTGCGGTCTGCCTGGATATTACATTCAATATGACCTGCTATCGAATAGGTTATGTAAGAGCTTCATGTATTCAATACTACTATTGTCAGAATTGCCATATTAGAGGGCTTTTATGTCTTCAAGTCTTATTTGTGCAGGGATAACCTATCTTAACTCATCTGAAGCGCCAGCATTAAGCGTCTTAAATTTTTCGTCAGGATTGTTTGAGACAAATATTACTGCGATAATATGTCTAGTGTTACTTTTCTTTATTCATTGCGCCACATATAATTCTAAGCTCTGGAATCATAATCTTAATGTAATGCTCAAAATGGCAATCTACCCATTG
>RPOO01000005.1 GCA_003857025.1 Methanothrix sp. | reverse complement strand
GAGCCTGGGTGGGTGCCTTGAAGCAGGTGCAGTCAAAGATACCCTTGGCAGACTTGAAGATCTTCTGATCGTAGGCTGTCATATCAGTGAAGCCGCCGAAGCAGCAGGGCAGCCAATCATCGGTCTTCTGGATCTTATAGTAAGGTACCTCGAGAGTCATGTTCTTCTCGATGTGGTAGGTTCCCCAGTAGTCCTCATCGATCTCGATGGCGGGCTTCTTCCAGGCGAAGAACTGTTTGCTGCCTGTGAGGGTGGATACGTCGCGGTAATCGGTTATGCCGGTCCAATCATCATTGGCCTGCAGGACACCGATGTGAGCCTTGCCGTCCGTTACATCCTCATTGATCTTCATCTGGGAGTATCCTACACCGATCCACTCTGGGTCATAGGTGTGGTTGAACTTCTCCTTGACGGTAAGTTCCAATTCCTTATCCAGGGCATGAGCGTACTCAACCTCGTGCAGCATGCTGGTGCCGGCGCGGTAGTTCTTCAGCTCAGTCCTCTCTTTGAGCAAGGAGCTGTAGTCTACTGGATTGGCGGCATAGTAGCCGGTTCCGACGGCAATCCTCATGGGTGCATAAACCATGGCGACGTCTTCCTTGAACTGAATGCAATTCTGGTTGAAGTCGTTGTAATCGGAGTAGGCATTGCGCGTGGAACGGTTCAGCTTCTGGTAGGTCAGAAGGGCTTCGTTGTTAATGGAACCGCTGCCGTGAGCGTAATTCTTCATTGCAATGTTTCCGGCCTTGGCATACATGTATGTCATGAAATAGCCATTGCCCTGCACGCTCTGCTCGAAAGTGAATGTGGTGTTCTTCTCTTCATACGCATTTGGATATGCGAGTGTCGCCGGATAAAGTGCCGTTGCGGCCATTGAACTGCCAATAAGTGCAACTAAAACCATCGCTATCGATACTGCTAGCATAGCTTTCTTCAGATCAATCCCTCCATCTAAAGCGAATAACGCTATTATATCTAATGATCCTGTATTGTCTAAGTCAACTCACCTATTTTAATCTGTTGATTGCGTTTATAAATCCAAATAGTGGTTTCGTATTGCTGCAAACAGATTACATATTAGGGCTTGCCTGCTTAAATCGGCCGCGATAGCATTTATGAAAAGATTAATCAGAACGCGGCTACTATTTCAGTCAAAAAGACGACTTAGCAATATCGGTTCAAGAACATGAGGTCAATTTAATACGAAAAAAATGCGAAATCAAACGCAACAAACCGAGATACTAAATATGGTAAATGTATTTATGATATACAATAAATATATATTAAATCAAAATTTTTAATCATAATAATCTTAAAATTCGCCAATTGATTAAAAAGTGACTAAACGCCCGTAGTCGGAAGAACGCATAACCAAAAGATTAATACGTGAAGGGTTTTCTCGATATGTAATAGTATGCTCGTTCCTGTCGATCCTATGAGAAGGTTATCTTTTGGTTGCATTAATGGCAATAAAGCCAAGATGCTCAAGAATAATTTCGAGCACAGATAATAGTTATATTCCAAGCATTATCATTCGATCGATAGATAAGCGTACTGAAACCCCAATATGGATAGTGCCGTGAGAGAAGCGCTTCGCCTTCGGGTGAAGGGTTCCCGGGTTTTTTGTCCCGGAGCGGGACTAGAACCCCAGCAAGTGTGCTGGAACAGGAGGACAAACGGGGGATGCTGGCAGAACTGGAAGATAAGAGAGGCAAACTCAGGCAGGAGTCCCTTGCCTTCAAGGATAGACGCAGCCAACTGAATGCTGAAGCGAGCAAGTGGGCCGCCAAGCGAAATGAGCTCAACAAATCCACCAAAGAGCTGATAGACAAGGCACAGGAGCTCAAGAAGCTGCGGGACGAGAACAACAAGAATGTTGCTGAAGCCAAGAAGCAGAGGGACGAGTACAACGAGAAGACCAACCAGCTCTATGCAAGGATTGACGATATCCGCAAGAAGTACAATCTTACCGGTGAGCGCTCCATCAGAGATCTGCGCCGGGAGATAGACCATCTGGAGTTCAGGCAGCAGACGGAAGTCCTGAGCCCGGACAAAGAGAAGCAACTGGTTGATAAGATCGCCGCCCTACACTCAGAGTTTCGGAGCCGCAAGGAGCAGCTTGAGAAGAACGAAGAGCTGAGAAAGCTCTTGGATGAAGCGCAGGCCATGAGAGACGAGGCTTCCGGACACCATGATCAGGTCACCAAGTTCGCGGAGCTGGCCCAGGAATATCATGACCAGATGATCGCCACATTCAAGGAAGCCGATCAGACTCGCGCTGAAGCCGATGCTGCCCACAAAGAGTTCGTGAAGGCCCAGGAGGCCGCCGATGAACAGCACAAAGAGTTCATCCGCACCCAAAGAGAGGTTCGCGACTTTGAGAAGGTAATAGTGGGCATGAAGAAGAAGAACCGGGATATCAAGGAAGATCGCGCCAAAGAGGTTGCCAAGCGCGAGGCCGAGGAGATCCTGACCCACTTCAGACAGGGCGAGAAGCTGAACACCGCCGATCTGCTCAGATTGCAGCGTGCCGGCCTGGTTTGAATCAACTAAAAATTAGTTTTGACGGGCAGAGATCCTGCCCTTTCTCAGATTTTATGACTGCAACTGCCAAGAATGTCTTTTTTGCTAAAATTATTAGCTTTGAAATTTAATTATACGCGACGCATTCCCGGACGAGGAGTTGCTTGAAACGAACCCAAGAAAACCAAGAAATTCGTTTCATGGAAGATAGGCTGATGCATTCCGGCGATAAAGAATCCTGCCGAAAAAGACCGTAAGGTTTTAAACATCCTCGCCAGATCTTCAATAATGAATGAGATTCGCCTGCTCTTCGGAAAGCCTGCCATCCGGAACAGGATGGAGTTGATATCGGCTTTGCGAAGCCTTCAATCCAGCCATGACTGCATTGTCCAGGCAATGGATGCAGACAAGGTCGTCAGCGAGAGGCATATCGCATTTGCTGTCGAGAAGGCGCTGGCTGCATTCGATCTCGGAAAGAACATAGCCAAGGACCCGGGAGTCGAGATCCTGCGCTATGCTGCAGGAGAGCGGCAGATTGAGCGGGCCATGTTCATGGGAATCTCCGAGACTACAGCGCGGGTGGCCTTGGTCCTGATTCGCTCTAAGCCGGACGGACGGTGGCCGGAGAAGGAAGAGCTGGACGGGATCATCGAGCAGGATGAACAGGGTTGTTCTTTTCAAATCAAAGCGGTAAAAGAGACTTTTAATATTTCCGAAGAAGAGATTGAAGCCGTGGGCATCGACCGCGTGGAAGAGCTGGTCATCGAGAGGGTCGCCCTGGTGGAGACATACCGATAAAAGCAAACGATAAAAGCAAAAACAGGATGGATGATTTTTACTATGAAGGAAGAATTCTACACCCAGAAGCGATGGCTCAACTGGATGAACAAGGTCAAGGACAGCAACTTCAAGCTAACCGAATCGGATGAAAAGAACACCGGTGCCGTTTTCATCTACATAATGGACGATGTGGTGCTGGCCTGCCTGAAGGTCATCGCCAGATGCGAGCACGAAGTAATTACCCCCGAAGAGGCCATCACGGAGATCGCGAACATAAGATCGATAGTCTTCCTGGAGCATGAGTCGCTGGGAGAGGATGCGGACCTGATGCTCGAATCCCTCAAGACGTCCCTTGCGGCAGTATTCGTCTCCAGTCAGCGCTATATCACCGGTAGCTTTGATCGCGAGAGCCCTCTGGATGAATTGGTGCAAAGGGCCGTCGCCGCCGAGCAGCAGGAGAACCTGGATGATGCCTTCGATCTTCTCAGCCAGGTTGGGGCGCGAGTCATCGGCGGAGAGAACCTTCCTGAGCTTGGCGATCTGCCTTATTGCATGACTGCGGAATTGATGGACGGCATCGATGCCATATGTGCGGCCATGCTGGGAGACGACAGCTACAAGGATGACGATGGCAGCGAGGACTCCGGCGAGGATTGAAAGACCGGGTGACGCGAGCAAAAAAGATCTAAAGAAAACAAAATGATTTAGATTCAAAGTGCAAAAAGCCAAAGCCGGCCTGGGAAATATGGTTTAGGGCCGGGTTATAACCTCGCATCCATTCTCTAGGATCAGCACGGTATGCTCAGCCTGGGAGACCAAAGCACCTTCCACCTCCCAGAGCACCGGGTAGGTGTGCACCACGCCGCTGCGCAAAAGCTGCATCAGAGCATATTCCGCCCTCTCGCCCTTCAGCCAGCGTCTGGCGAAGGGAAGCGTTTTATAATTCTCCTGGATCTGGCGCATCAGCTCGCGGGCCTGGGGCAGTCGCACCGGCCTTGGTGCGGAAAAACCGTAAATTTCGTTAATGGGCGCTTCGCTTATTCTGCCCGAGCCGTTCGTGGCGAAGGGCTCGATGGCGATGACATCTCCTTCTTTCAGGATGACGCCCTTTTCCATTGCCTTATTGGGTATGATGGGATCGTCATGCGCTTCATATCTGGAGAGACCGTGGCCGGTCAGATTGGACACGGGCTTGTAGCCATAGCCCAGGATGGTCTCTTCGATGACGGAGCCGATCTGAGATGTGTTGACGCCGGGCCCTATCATCTTCAGGGCAGCATCAAGGGCTGAGCGGGAAGCTTCCACAAGATCGGAGTGGCCGCAAAGGTCGATGGTGATGGCGGCATCAGCCACATAGCCGTCCACATGCACGCCCACATCCAGCTTGACCATGTTCTCGCCAAAGCGGCGTTCGTCCTTTGGTGCAGGAGTATAGTGCGCTGCAGCGCGGTCCAGGGATATGTTGCAGGGAAATGCAGGCAAAGCGCCCTGGCTCTTGGTAAAATCCTCCACATAATCGGCAACTTCCAACAGAGATGCGCCCACTTTTACCAGCGGTCGCGCACCCTCCAAAACATCGGCCAGGATTCGTCCCGCCTTCCGGTACTTCTCCAGAACTTCTGCATCCATTACAATCCACTCGTTCGCTAGAAGAATAATGAGATGAATAGATAAATTGAATCGATAAATGATACTTCAGACATGATGCGTCATGCCGACCGCTAGAGCACGAGCTTTCTCTCGAAATGAGTGAAGTTCTCGCATCCGCTCTCGGTCACGGCCACCATGTCCTCCAGTCTCACTCCGCCGATTTCGGGATAATAAAGCCCCGGCTCCACGGTGACCACGTGGCCTGCCTCAAGAGTCTCGCCCACTTCGCTCAATGATGGTTTCTCATGCACTTCCAGGCCTACGCCGTGGCCGGTGGAATGTGTGAACCCGCGCCCTTCCCTCTCTGGAAAGCCCCGCTCCTGAAAAACGCGGCAAACCTGGGCGTGAACCTCTTTTCCCGTGACGCCCGCCCGGATGGCTGCAAGCCCTGCATCCTGCGCCGCGGCAACTGCTTCATAAAGCTCCGAGATCTCCGGCGAGGCTTCGCCCTTCAAAACGGTGCGGGTCATGTCTGCGAAGTAGCGGCTGGACTTGGAGCGCGGAAATATGTCGATCACGATGGGTGAGTTGGCCGGCAGCGGACCTGAGCCTCGCGCATGTGGGTCTGCCGCGGTCTTTCCGCCTGCTACGATGGTGTCCACCGCTTCGCAGCCGTCCTCCAAGAGCGAGACCTCGATTTGGCCTCTCACCTCATCTGAGGTCAGAGGCCGACCATCGCGATAGAGCTGTTCGCCGCGGGGCTCGGATTTTGCGATCGTATCCACGGCCAGCCGCATGGCCCTCTCGCAGGCCGCTTGAGAGGCGCGAATGGCGTCCAGCTCATTTCCGCTCTTGACCGCTCGCCAGCGAGAGACGGGACTGTCCACGACGGAAACCTGAAAATCCTTGCAGAGGTGCTGGAATATTCCGGCAGGAAAGCGGGATGGAACGCCCAAGCGCTCAACGCGGCGGTCGTGCAGAAATTCTGCCAAGACCTGCAGGTATGCTTCGTCAGGCTTCTTGCATGCGCGAAGCTTGTCCATGATGGCATACCGAGATGTGCTGACCACCTCATCAGCGACAGATTCGTTTCCGGCCCGACCCAGCTCCATCGAGGAGACGAGCAGGGATATCTTCTCCTGCGCGAGAAGGGTGAACCTGTCTCCCGCGAGGAAATGAGAGAGATAAAACATATCGGCATCGCAGATGCTGTCGCCGATGAAGAGAAAGCCGTCCAAATCGGCCTCTTCTAAAAACGCCAAAACTTTAGGATGCACGATCAGTTACCTGCGAATGGATCTTGTGAGATCGGAGACAAAAGCGGTTACGTCCGAGCTTCGCTCCACCGCCGTGCCGGTTACAATCAAGTCCGCTCCGGCTGCCACCATCTCTGTCGCCGCACCGACGCTGCGACTTCCGCCGCCGACGATGAGCAGCACATCGCTGCCGATGGCCCTTTTCACTCCGGCCACCATTTGCGCGGGGATCGGCGAATCTGCGCCCGAACCTGCTTCCAGGTACACGAGCCTCATGCCCATGAACTTGGCCGCCAGGGAATAGGCCACGGCCAGCTCCGGCTTCTTCCTTGGAATCAGCCGGGCATCGCCTACCCATCCAACAGTGCCGCCCGGCTCGATGATGATATAGGCCATCGGCAGGGGCTCAAGGCCGTAGCGCATGACCAGGGGCGCGCCCAATACCTGGTTTTCTACGATGTAAGATGTAGAGCGAGAGTTGAGCAGGCTCATGAAAAATACGGCGTCCGCATTCTCGCACAGGCCCGCCACACTGCTGGGGAAAAGAATTACGGGAAGGTTTGTCTTCTCTTTTATCCGTTCCACCGTCTCGTGAAGAACAACGCCCGCCGCGCCCACGGAGCCGCCTACCATTATGGCGTCCGTGCCGCCGCTGGTCGCAGCCTCGGCTATCTCCGCCGCAACTGCTGCACTCTGGGAATCGGGGTCGATCAGCGTAAGATGTCCGGCACCGCGTGCAGCGACTGTGCGGCGCAGCAGCTCCTCGACCCTGCCCATCTCAAACACCACTAGCCTTAAGCGGTCTTATTCTCCTTGGACTTCATCCTCAGGCCATGATAGCCGCACTTGCGGCAGCGGGTCGCTTTAACGGGATTTCGCGCATTGCAGCGCATGCATATCTTGAGATTCAAGATTCTGTTTTCTGCTTCTGGAAATCTAGCCATAATAATCAGCCTCTAAACCGTCCCTTCTTACTTGGATATGAAACTTTCCGTGAATAAAATGACGCCGGGGTTGGGATTTTCCTGGCGGAGCTTTCTCGCTATGCCATTTTGAACCCAAGAGTCCCTGAAAGGGACAACAGGTCTCGAGCCTGCCGCGTTTAGACTCCCGCAGCTTACCGTTTGCGGCGGAATTAGTCCGCTCTGCCACCCCGGCTCAATTATTTTCCCTCCGGCCCATGCTTTATATCTGTTGCTCCCACAATAGCCACCTTCAGGACGAAAAATTCAGGTGTTATGATAATGTCTCTTCGAGAGGATGCACTAGCGTTTCATAAAGCTGCCAAGGGCAAGATTGCCGTTCAAAGCAAAGTCCCCTGCTGCAGCAAGCAGGATCTCTCCCTGGCCTACACGCCGGGCGTGGCCGAGCCCTGTCGCGAGATCGAGAAGAACCCCGACGATGTCTACGAGTACACCAGCAAAGGAAATCTCGTAGCCGTGGTGACGGACGGGACTGCCGTTTTGGGACTTGGCGACATCGGGCCGCTGGCCTCCATCCCGGTCATGGAAGGCAAGGCCATTTTGTTCAAGAATTTCGCAGGCATCGATGCGTTTCCTATAGCCATCACCTCCAAAGATCCGAGCGTCATCGTGGATACGGTGACGAGGATCGAGCCCGTCTTCGGCGGCATCAATCTGGAGGACATCAGCGCGCCTCGTTGCTTCGAGGTGGAGGCGCGGCTGAAGAAGACTCTGAATATTCCGGTATTCCATGACGACCAGCACGGCACGGCCATCGTCGCCCTGGCGGCGCTGATCAACGCGCTCAAAGTAGTGGGAAAGGACTTCGCCACCATTCGTGTGGCCGTGAGCGGGGCAGGAGCCGCCGGCGTGGCCGTCACCAAATTCCTGCTCAGCTTCGGTGTTCGCGACGCCATCCTCTGCGACAGCCGGGGCGTGATCTACCAGGGAAGGCCCGACCTGAATTCATCCAAGCAGGAGATTGCCAAGATCACCAATCCGCGCGGCGTCAAGGGCACAATGGCCGATGCAATTCGCGGAGCCGATGTATTCCTGGGGCTCTCTGTGGCTGGAATCGTCACCCAGGACATGGTCCGGAGCATGGCTCGCGATGCCATCGTCTTTGCTATGGCCAATCCCGTGCCTGAGATCATGCCCGATCTCGCCAAGGAGGCGGGCGCGCGAGTGGTGGCCACAGGCAGATCCGACTTCCCGAACCAGGTCAACAACGTGCTGGGCTTCCCAGGCATCTTCCGCGGCGCACTGGATGTGCGCGCCAGCGATATCAACGAGCCTATGAAGATCGCAGCCTCAAAGGCCATCGCTTCCCTGGTGGAGAGCGTCTCGGAAGAGTGCATTATACCTTCGCCCCTGGATCGAAGAGTCGTTCCGGCAGTGGCCGCGGCGGTCGCGCGGGCTGCCATTGAGACGGGCGTGGCGAGAAGGCCCATCGATCCGGAAGAAGTAAGAAAGAATGCCACAAGAATTGTTGATGAGATAGTGAAGAGCAGCTAAAGAGATCGGGCAGAAAGAGTAGCTGAAAAATTGTTACTGGAACGCTGCAAGATCACTGAACCGAGGGATGGAGAACCATTTTTCTTGCCATCCCTTCATTCCTGCATCCACCAGTCCCGCGTGCCGCCGGCTTTTGTGATGGAAACAGGACTTATGCTTGCACCGAATCTTCGCGAGTTTTTTTAGTTTTGCGACAGGTTTTTGTACCATTCCTAGCCGGGACACTCGCTTTTGCTACGCACGCAGATCCTCTTTATGGCCGACCAGCCGGACATCTTTCCATGAGCGTTGAACGCAATAGCCCTTACATCATAGTATCCGGGCCGCGACCATCTGTGAGTGGCGCTTGCAGTTTCACGTGAATTGTAGTATCCAGTGTGATAGCGCGATCCATCGCCCCAATCAAAGATGAACTTGATCTTGCTGCATGAATCCGGAGTGCTCGTAGAGAACGTGCACAGTGCATTTATGCGGGCGCAATCCGGCCCTTGAGGTCGATTAGGCGTTTGAGGAATTGAATAGATCTGAACCGGCCGGAAATAGGACCATTCCGAACTTGCACCGCTTTCATCTACGAACTTGACGCGAACGCCAAATCCGCTGCCCTGTCCGCAGCTATGCCAGGCATTTCTCTTCGAGACGCGATTATCCGGCAAGACAAAATCCGTACTGCTGGTGGTCGGCACTCCATTCTCCCGCCATTCGAAGACGTATCTGATCTTGCCGCCCCCAGGATTGGACGCAATGGTGGAATAGGTCAAGAGCTTATTTATTTCTCCGGTGGACGGACCCTGAGGCGTTGCGGGCCTATTTGGCTGAGATGATGGAACCGCGACGTCCGGCACGTTCATTGGATCTGCGTGGTATTGTGCCATTATTGCTGCGTCTTCAGTAAGCGAAGTGGCCACATCTTCGGATAAGCCGACAGCGTTCCCATTCTCTGAAGCTTTGCAGCTATCGCAGGAGCTTTTCGCTAAATCCGCTGTTTCCGAATTGGCGTGTCCATCATTGGCCATTGCTGGCGGGCTCAATAAAAACAAAAAAATAACGCCAAGGATGAAAATATATCTATGAAGATTATCGCAGAACATCTTAACACCAATTTTATTATTTAAAAGTGTTTGGATAAATAGATTACCATGTCTTTTCCAATCCGTGGTGGTACAACCGCATCACAATTGCATTGGACGGAATGATCCCAAGAATGCCAAGAAAATCAAAATGGGTTCTGACGAAACGATCGAAGACAGTTTAACCGAGCTGGAATTGCCTGAATATATTTCCGGGCAAACCTCTTGGCAATTCTATATTTTTTAAAAAATATTAAATTAGTTGCAGTCTGCTCTAAATAGGCTGCGATCATCGATAGCATCATACGGAAATATCCGGCACTCTTGGAACCGAGTTTGCGTCCGATAGAGGTTCAGATGCATCAAGTGTACGCTTGTTGAAGACCGTTACATACTTGATATTTGACCACTGTGAAGTCGTGCCCTTGCTGTTGGTGGCAAAGACCATGACCGGATAGGTTCCGGTTTGTCTCCAGACATGATCGGCATATGCCCACTTGCCGGATGCGAAGTACCCCGTTGTTGTTCCAGTGCCGTCTCCCCAGTCAAAAGTGTACCTGATCGAGCTATGTTTTGGATCAAAGGAAGATGTATAGACACGTTTGTTTACATTCCTAAAAACCGGCTGGGTCACGGACGGCGTAGATGGTTTTGAGGGAATTGCATTGCGAATTGCAACCTTTGTGGGTGCAGACCAATCCGAGACACGCCCGGAGCTATCCGTGGCCTTCGCATAGATATAATAGTCTCCGGCAGTACTCCAGCGATGCAACGCGCTGCCGATCCCGCCCGACGATGCAAAGCCGGTTTCCGTGGTCGTCCCGTCTCCCCAAGAAAATGTGTACTTGATATCCTCTCGATCGGGATGTGTAGCTCTGGTTGAGTACCTCAAATTGTCGCCGACATAACCCGAAACAGGACCGTGGGGCGAAGATGGCGCATCAGGCCTAATAGTATATTTTACATCGAAGGCCGTCCAGTAAAAAGCCATATAATTGCCGTGTTCAGATGGATAGACGCAATCATAGTTCATATCCATGCTCATGCGGAAGATGCCGCTTGGACGATTGCTCGGAGCGCCCCAGCTATTCAAAATGATCCAGTACCGGTTTTGCGGATCCGAATCATCGTAGCCCAGGCAGAGCACGGCATGTCCGCTTGCACCATTCTTGTCGTCATACCTGGCACCGCAGGAAAGATCGGGCTGCCAGACTGCGCTCTCCGGCTGAGATCGCCAAAAATTATTAAAATTATTCCAGGCGGCCTGATTGGGAAGGTAATAAGTGAACCAAATGCCTTTGCCCTGGTTCAGAACATTCTTAATATTTGCAATAGCTTTGCTCCGAGAGATCTTTTGCGTTGGAATGGTTGCAGAAGTGATCGAAGCCAAGGGATAGTTGGTGCCGACAGATATGGTGGATGCAGGAACGCTTGTGGTACCTGATGCGCATTTTCTTGCGCCGTCCTGCCAGTGTGCATTGGCGTTGGACCAGGGCACTTCCTTCCTTTGAGCATTGTAAAAATCGCAAAATTTCTTGGCTGAGCCTCCACAGCATGCCCAATTACAATTAGCGGATCTGCAGGGTGTGTTGTTTGCGCCATTATATAAAAACGAATTCATAAATTGGATAGAGAGACGGTCCAAAATGGCATTCTGGCGAGCGTTATCGATCTCAAGAATGCCTGTGCCCGTCCATATCCAGCAGTTGCCGCAGCTGCCCTGATGGCGTTCTGCAGGAGTGTATGTTAGGTATCTGAAGAGATCAAAGTGTCCCCCGGTCGGCGCAGCGGCGAGCTTTGCTCCAACCTCGGGGCTCAAGTAAGCTTGAGGTGCGCTCTCATAATCGCGCACGAACTCATCCATCTCATCCAGACTTAAATGCATGAGTGGAAAGTCCTGAACGGATGCGGCAAATGTGGCGCTGCCCCGATAACTTCCGAAATCAAGCCGATAAGCGGGTTTATCCTCCAGAGTAACCTGATAAGACCCACCTCCCGGAGCTGTTTGATTCCATTCCGGGATACGGTCCACCGCGATCTCGTATCTGCCGGGCGGCAGAAGGTCAAAGCGATAATTTCCCAGTTCATCGGTGGCGGCACTGGAAACTTCGGCATGGTCTTGCAGGAGTCGCACTATTTGGCCGGGAAGTCCCGGTTCACCATCCGCCAGGAAGCCATCGGCATTCAAATCCTCGAATACGGTTCCATTCAAGGAAAGATTCTCTGCCAAAATGGGTGGAATTGGAGAATCGTCGCCCGAAGCGCAGGAAGCAATAGGGCTCAATTGGGCCAAGATGATGATGGACAAATAAACCATGCCGCATGTACAAGCCATAAATTACACCAAAAATATATTTATCTTTCTGGAATATAAGGCTTGCGAAGATCAAAGTTGAACAATTAGTTGGATAATTGCTTTAAAAATGGCTTGGTTCCGACGCCAAGGAGGTGGGGATGGGAGCAAAAGGCAGGGTCCCATCATCCCATCCGATTCATGCTTTCTCTCTAAATCCAAAATCTTGCTTGGACAGGGGACACCTCACCGAGACCTCGCTCGTCCTGCCGCCGATTCACGCTGATGATCGCCTTTGGCGGCCAGTATCTTGACGGTTAGCGCCCTGGACCAGGAAGATGCTGCGCCGCTGTGGTCAGATGCCTGGACTTTGATCAGATAGCTGCCGGGACTTGTCCATGTATGAGTGAGGCGAGAAGACTGGCCGGAGCCTACAAAATCGCTTTGCGAGGAACTTGCATCTCCCCAGTCGAAGGTATAGCGGATGCTCTCCCGGTCAGGATCAGTGGCATAGCTTGTGAATGAGTAAGGCTTTCCGGCATAGCCACTTCTGCTCCCGGATGGGGTGGACGGAGTATTGGGCGCACGATTGGCTGTGTCCGATATCTTGACCACCAAGGAAGAGGACCAGGACGAATCGGCGCTTTTGCAGTCCCGAGCCATCACTTTCACGTAATAAACTCCGGGCAGTGTCCAGGAGTGGGATGCGCCAACCTTTGTGTTTGAGCTGACAGGCCCGACCTGAGATGTGCTGCCGTCACCCCAGTCGAAGATGAGCTGCACCGTATCCCCATCCGGATCGATGGCTGATGCGAAATAGCTGTAAGTGCTCGACATACTGCCGGATGATGTGCCGCTGGGAGCCAGAGGCTTGCCAGGTGCCCGATTGGAGGAGATGGTGACCTGCCGGCCTGTCGATGTGCCTGAGGAGGCACCCTTGCTGTCCGTGGCCTTGGCTGTGACGCTGTAGGTTCCTGCCGTGGTCCAGCTATGCGTTGCGGTTCCGGTTGCGCCCGATGCCACAAGGCTTGTGGCGGATGTGCTCCCGTCACCCCAGTTGAAGGTGTAAAGGACTTTATCGCCGTCGGGATCTGTTGCCGACGTGGCAAAGCTGTAGGCGCTATTGATCAGGCCTCCGGCTGAACCCTCGGGAACGTCGGGCGTTGCTGGCGCGTTGTTGGCGCTGCTGGCATAGCTCATATCCAGAGTCATCCAGTAGAATGCATACCCGAGACTTGGGTACTGGCAGTCGTAGTTCATGTCCATATTCACCCGGAATAGTCCGCCAGGCCGCAGCGTGCTCTTGCCCCAACTGTTCAACATGACCCAATAGCGATTATTGGGATCCGTGTCGTCGTAGCCCACGCAGAGCACGGCATGACCGCCGCCGGTCTGATAGTTGTACTGGCCGGCACAGTATGAGTCCGGCTGCCATACATCGCTCTCTGCCTTGGTGTTCCAAAAGCTTGAGAAGGCGGACCAGGCGTTGCCGGTGGGCAGGAAATATCCAAACCAGACTCCTTTGCCCTGCTGCAATACGTTCTTGATGTTGGCGATGGCCGTCTCTTTTCCCACGCCTTGGGTGGGAATAGTCACTGCAGAGATGGATGCGATGGAATAGCTGGGACTGGTGGATATGGACGAAGCGGACTGGGCAGAGCATGCGCCGCAGGAGCGGCTTACATCCTTATATTGAGCATTGGAATTGGACCAGGGGACGGCCTTTCCCTTTGCCTTGTAGAAGCTGGCCAAATTCTCCAGCCATCCGCCGCAGCAGGCCCCAGAGTTTCCGCAGCCGCCGTTATAATTGGAGTCGAGATACTGAATCGAGAATCGGTCTTTCACACCCATTTGGCGGGCGTAGTCGATCTCCATGACACCCGTGCCCGCCCAGGCCCAGCAGTTGCCGCAGCTTCCCTGATTGCGCTCGGATGCCGTGTACTGCAGATTATTCAGGAGGTTGCAGGAAGTGCCCGGCGCAGCGGCAAGCTTTGCCGAGATCATCGGGCTGAGATACGCTCCGGGAGCGGCGTTATATTGCTTGGTCCAAAGCGTTGCTTCATCGGGCGTGGGGTGCATGATTGGGTGCTCCCCAATTTGAGCGCCCGTCTTGAAGTCCAGCGGCCCGACGACTCCGAAGTCGAGGTCAAAGCCGGGCTTGTCGGTGATGTTTACCTGGTATGATCCGCTTCCGGGCGCTGTCAGATTCCAGCCCGATATGAGATCTTCCGAGATCAGGTACAATCCGGGAGACAGATCCGCAAAGCGATAATGACCCTGCCGATCAGTGATCGCCGTAGCTACTTGGCTCCCATTTCGCATCAGCAAAACGGTCCAGCCCTTCAGCCTCGGCTCACCGGGAGAGAGAAAGCCATTGCCGTCCAAATCTCGAAATGTCGTGCCGTCGAGAGACAGGTTTCCTGCAAGCGGAGCGGACGAGTTATCATCTGCACCGGCTGCAATCTGCGATACAAAAATTACAGTGATTAGTATTAAGGAAGGAATTATCCCTCTCCACGATTGCCACCCCATTTTAATACACCAATTATATTTGTAGTAAGTAAAGATATAAAGCTTGCTGTTTCCGATTAATATATCCGATTCGAATATATTTCCTGCCAGGAGATGGGGTGGATGCCGCCGGGGACCAACGAATTATGACTGCCTGGGATTCTTGTCGAAAGTTGACGAGAACAACCACCAGATATTTGCCCCACTACGACAACCTATGTCAATATGAGGCGTTCATGAGCAAACAGCCAAAGGGCGGAAGCAAGAGTCAGAAGCTCATTAAGAAGAGAATGGATAACAGTCTTCCCTTGAGCCTCTCCCGATGGTTTGCCGGCCTTTTCAAGAAAAAAATTTAGCACGGAAAAGATGTAACTTGGAATAGATGCAACAAGGCGGCAATCCGGCGAGCCGTTGGCCTGCCCTGCCGCCGAAGGCCGAATGCTATTTTTTTGCCAGGTTTGCGATCACGGCTTGCGTCACATCGGCGGTTTTGTAGCTTTTTCCAAGGTCCGGCGTCGCGATACCCCGCAACAGAGTCTGCTCTACCGCACCTTCAATGCGGCGCGCCGTCTCCGGCTCGCCCAGCCATTCTATCATCATAGCTGCGCTGCGAATGGCCCCGATGGGATTGGCGATGCCCTTTCCCGCGATATCCGGCGCGCTGCCGTGAATGGGCTCGAAGAGCGCATGGCCTTCACCGATGTTGGCGCTGGCACACAGGCCCAGGCTGCCGATCACGCCCGCCGCCTCGTCGCTCAGAATATCGCCGAAGAGGTTTGAGGTCACCAGAACGTCAAAGCGGCCCGGATTTATCACCAGATTGTAGGCTACGGCATCAACGAGCATATCTTCGGCAGGCACTTTTCGATCGGCTGCCACTTTTTGACAGGTCTTGAGAAACAGCCGGTCGCTTCTCAGGACATTGGACTTATGCACAATCGTGAGCTTCTTCCTCTTGGCGGCCAGATCGCAGGCGGCGGCTGCGATTCGCTCCGAGCCGCGGCGCGTGATCACGCGAAGTGTGCGCGACTCTTCCTCGCCCACCTCTTCAATGCCGGAATAAAGCCCCTCGGTATTCTCCCGCACGATGATAAAATCGAGCTTAAAGGAATGGAAAGGCCGGATGTTGGCATACAGGTCCAGCTCCTTTCGTATCCTGAGGAGAACGCTCCGGTAATTCGGATCAGGCGGCGTGGTGATGGCCCCGAGCAATACGCAGTCGCACTGCTTTATGGTCTCTAGATCCTCATCAGACATGGCCTGGCCGGTCTTCTTCCAGCGGCCAAGGCCGACCTCCAGCGGGACCTTCTCGAAATCTGCGCCCGCCGCGTCCAGAACCGCCAGGGCGCTCTTCACGACCTCAGGACCGATGCCGTCTCCGGCAACAACGGCTATTTTCTTAGCTCTTGCACCAGACATCTTACCGCCTCCGCAATCTTCCAGGGGCCGTCACCCCAATGCACAACGACGCCCAACTGATCGTTCTTGCTGGTCATGCCCCGCCGCTCGGATTTGCAGCAGCGGGTGATGAAGGGCCCCGTCGGCTCAAATATTTCCAGGCTACTTTTGAGAGGACAGATGTTCACAAACTCGTAGTCTCTGCCGGGATTGCCCGCCAGGAAGATTTCCCGCGAGACCTCGCAGCCCACGACCTTCGGCTTTTCGTGAACCACCCGGTCCGAGTCCAGGGAGCGACCCAGGCCCGAGGCCCGGCAGGGAAAATAAACCGCTTCGCCCTCAAAGCAGCGCAGATCCAGAACGCGCGGCACGAATCGGATGGTCAGATCTCCCAGAACGCCGCACTCTTCCAGCCGCCGCAAGACATGCACCAGCCAGGGCGGGTCGGGAGGCGAGACATCCAGAACCTCGATGGTGAGGATCTGTCCGGGATCTGGATCTTTGACGAAGGTGATGTGCTCATCCGGCCCCCAGAAGACGACCGTGTTTGCGCCGGTTTTTTGGTAGACCTCAGCCGCAAGCTCGATCAGCAGGGCACGATTGCGTGTGTCCACCTTCTCCTGATAAAAAGAGATCTCTGACCCGCAGGCTATGCTCTCCAGACACTCAACCTGCCGCATGAATCCAGAGCCCCGGTTCTGCACGCGATAAAGCCGGGGGCCGTCTCGGTTGATGAGGAACTGCGTGGAAAAGTAGATGGGATCGCCCCGCCGCTCCTCATCCTTTATACCCACGAACTTGTAGTCTTCGGGAAATATCATTGTCAAATCAAATCCAAATCAAGCCAAACCGTTATCAAGCTAAATTGAGCCAAGCCAGCCAAATCAGACCCAGTTTAAGCCTGCCAAATCAATCTAAGTTAAGCCAAACCAAGTTAAGTCAGACCAAATCAAACCAGACCCTTCTCTTTTCTGCGATGGGCCACCAGGCCGCCGTCCTGCAATATCTGCATGAGAAAATCGGGCAGCTTCGTTCCCTGAAACCGTTTGTCGCCGACCAGAACCGTTCCGCCTGCAAGGTCCACCTCCACCTCGTCGCCTTCCCGGCAGTCCACATCCGCCTCTACCAGCGGCAGGCCCACGTTTATGGCATTTCGGTAAAATATGCGGGCGAATGATTTGGCCACCACCGCCGCCACGCCCGCCTCCAACAACGCCCGCGGCGCTTGCTCTCGCGAGGAGCCGCTGCCGAAGTTGCGGCCCGCTACCACTACATCGCCCTTGCGAACGAGAGAGGCAAACTGCGGGTTCAAGCCCTCCATGACATGCTCCGCCCAAAGCCTGGTATCCTTGGTGCGCAGGTACTTGCCCGGTATTATCACATCTGTATCAACATCATCGCCGAAAATCCAAGCCTTGCCCCTGATCATGATATAGCACACGTCATTCATCGGTATTATGGTTTTTCCGCAAAAGGGGCTGCCAAAATAATTAGTCGATCATGGTTGATCGGAAATGAAAGCTTAAATCGGACAACAACTGAATTAACAAGTGTGAATTTTGGTGCAACTGAAAAGGATATTATATTCCGAAAGCTCAAAGATAGACTAATCGAATTGGAGGTGATGCATCTGCTGGAGATCGTTGATCTGTCGGTCGGCATCGGCAATAAGCAGGTTTTGAAGAACTTCAACCTGAAAATAGGCCAGGGCGAGACCCACGCGCTCTTCGGGCCCAATGGAACCGGCAAGACTACCCTATTGAATGTCATTGCGGGAATTCCCAGGTACACCGTCGAAAGTGGGCAAATCGTATTCAAGGGTGAGGATATCACACATATGTCCATGGACGAGCGCGCGCGGCTTGGCATCGGCATGGCCTTTCAGCGGCCTCCTGCCATCCGCGGCCTGCGGCTCAAGGATCTCATCAAGATCATCAATCCCAAGGCGGATGCTCAAGAAATTTTGAAGAGGATGGATTTCACAGCCTTCGCAGAGCGGGATGTCAACCGCGGCTTTTCCGGCGGCGAGGTGAAGCGATCCGAGATGGTTCAGCTTCTGGCCCAGCAGCCCGATTTTGTCATGCTGGATGAGCCTGATTCCGGAGTCGATCTGGAGAACATCAAGCTCATCGGCGAGGCGATCAATACCTTAACCCAAAAGGATCTACGTCCCAGCGCCCGGACCAAGTCCGGGATCATCATCACCCACTTCGGCCACATACTGGAGTACATGAAAGCCGACCGGGCTCATGTCATGCTGAATGGGAGCATCGTCTGCAGCGGAAATCCGGCGGAGATCTTGGGCCAGATTAAGAAAAGTGGATACGAGGGGTGTGCAGCATGTCTATGTCCGGCATAGAAGAGAAAGCCCGATTGGCGCGAGAGAAGAAGGCTCTCTACGGCACAGATGTCGATATGCAAAGCTACGAGTCCGAGGCCAAACCCCAGAGCGTCGTCGAAAATGCCGAAGATCTTCCAAGCGTTGTGAAGAAGGCCGCCCTCGATGTCGGCGTGAAGCTTGACGGCGAATCGTCGGGCGAATACGTCCAGATGGATCAGACGCCGGTGGTGGCCAAGTCGCTTTACGAGGGCGTCGAGATCATGGACATCGCCTCCGCCCTGAAGAAGTACGACGGCCTGGCTGATTATTGGTGGAAGCTCGTTGCTCCTGATGCCGATAAGTACACAGCCGACGTGGCTGCTGCGCCTCCGGCCGGCTACTTCATCCGCGCCAAGAAGGGCATGAAGACCGTCTTCCCGGTGAAGAGCTGCCTGTACCTGGGCTCGACCAACCTGAACCAGCGGGTGCATAACATCATCATCGCTGAGGAAGGCTCGGAGCTGCACGTCATCACCGGCTGCACCACGCCCGCGCATGTGCAGCGCGGACTGCATGTCGGCGTCTCGGAGTTCTTCATCCAAAAAGACGCCAAGGTAAGCTTCACCATGGTGCACAGCTGGAGCAAAGAGGTAGAGGTCAGACCGAGGACGGGAATCACCATCGCCGAAGGCGGATCGCTCTCCAATAATTACATTCTGCTGCGGCCCGTCAAGACCATCCAGACCTTCCCCACAGCCACGCTTGCCGGTCGGGGGGCCGTGGCCAGCTTCAACACCGTCATCTACTCGACGATGGGCAATATCGATGTGGGGAGCAACGTCAACCTCAACGCGCCCGAGACCAGCGCCGAGTCCATCTCTCGTGTGGTTTCCGTGGGCGGCGAGGTCATTGCCCGGGGCCGCATGACGGGAAGAGTCCCCGGCGCGCGGGCGCACCTGGAGTGTGTGGGGCTGCTGCTCTCGGACAAAGGCAGAATCTACTCCATCCCTGAACTGGACGGCCAGAGCCGGGATCTGGACATGTCCCATGAGGCTGCCGTGGGTCGCATCTCCGAGGAAGAGCTTGAGTATCTCATGTCTCGCGGCCTGAATTCGGAAGAGGCCACCAGCGTCATCGTGCGCGGCTTCCTGGATGTGGAGATCAAGGGGCTGCCCGAGGATCTAAAGCAAGAGATCAAGAACATCACGCAAAGAGAGGATCTGAAGGGATCTTAAGAGCGGATCTCTTCAATTCATATTTTGGGGCGATTCTTGCATGATCCGGACCGAATAGCAAACGTTGGAGGCGTATTGTCCTTTAAGCGCTTTGAGTCGATAGCAAAGCTCCTGTTGGAAGCCATTTCGGAGTGGCTGAAGGATGAAGCCTCATTTCTCGCCGCAGCTCTTGCCTACTTTGGCGTATTCTCCTTAGTGCCGCTATTCATAGTAGTCACGATATTGTTGAATTCCTTTTTTAGCATTAATATATTTGGCAGCGAAATCGTTGACCAGGCCCAAAATCTGGTCGTCCATCAAGCGCCGAAGGCGGCAAGCGAGATCATCGATCGGGCCAGCGATCAAGCGGCATCTGCAAGCTTCACGGTGCTGAGCGTTCTCACCATGCTCGTGGGCGGTGCCGGGCTTTTCGTGCAGGTCAAGAGGTCCTTTAAGATAATCTGGAAGCTGCCGGATGAGGAGATACCATTAATGGATACAATCGTCTCCTACCTCGTGTCCTTCGTTCTGGTTGGCGTTGTCGCGCTCTTGCTTTTGGCGACGTCTCTCGTCACGGCATTCATCATCCCTGTCGCGAGACAAATAGAGGATTTTCTGCCCATCCACTTGGGGCTCCTGCGCATAATCACGCTATCGATCTCGTTTGTCTTCGTGACAGTGCTCTTTGCCATAACATACAAGACTTTGGCCGGAGTAAAACTGTATTGGAACGATGTGATTTTCGGCTCAGCACTGGCATCTTTATTATTTGTGATTGGGAACTTCATCATAGAGACATACGTCAGCGTAGTCAATCTTGGCTCGACCTACGGAGCAGCGGGTTCCCTGGTGGTCTTGCTCTTCTGGATCTACTACTCGGCGCAGATCTTTCTTTTTGGCGCTGAATTTGTCAAGGTGCAGAAGAGACACCGATAGCAGCATCTTTTTTTAACGATATTGTACCATAGTTAACGAACATGGGTGCATCAAATAAAGCGGCGATCAGACAGGGATCAGTTTCCATCGGCTCAAAGATTGCGCCTGCTGTTGCTAGACAGATTCGTGAACTGATTGATGCAGGTGTTTATCTCAATGAATCGGATTTTATAAGAGGTGCTATTTCAGCACAGGTTATTGGAGATCAAAGTCATAAAATGCCGGGATATAGATTATGAGACCGCTAAGAAGGAGATCCTCGGATATTTTAAGCGGAAAGGCGAAGCCTGGCCGGATGAAGCGGCGACGGACTTTGAGCTTGACTATGATCTGGTGGTGAAATGCATCGAATCTTGTGCGGCTCTGAAGCCGGGATTTCTATCTGCAGACAATGCCTGAGCCCACATTTTATAAATCTTCTTTGATCAAAGCCGCCAAAACCATGAGCTTACCAAAAAATTAAAGTATATACAGATTTACAATGCATTCTAAAAAAGGTAGGTCTGATCGCGGAGAATGTTTCACCGTAACGTAGAGTAGCTACGTCTATTGTGCTTGATTCCACCATGACGTCTGACTGAAGCTCGCCAAAATTTGGAGCTGATTGGTTTCCCTGGCCATGAATAATACCAAGATAAATGCCAAGATAAAATTTAGATGGTAGTTCATCTGATAACTATGAACGGTTTCGACGATAAATCCACAGATTCCTCCAACCTGCGCAAAATGGAACCGGAAGTCCAGCGCTTACTCCAAGAGCTACAGGTGCATCAAGTCGAGCTGGAGACGCAAAATGAGGAGCTTCGCCGTGCCCAAGTAAGACTTGAAGCCTCTAATAGCAGGTATTTCGATTTTTATAACCTTGCTCCCGTCGGGTATCTCACCATCGCCGAAAACGGCCTGATCCAGGAGGTCAATCTTACCTTTTCTACGTGGCTCGGAATTGATCGAAGCCATTTGGTCAATAGACCGATGACTCGTTTTATCGTCGAGGACGATCTCGACATCTACTACTTATTCCGCAAAAAGCTTCATGAAACCGGCACAGCCCAAATATGCGAGCTGCGAATGCAAAAGAAGGACGGGACCACGTTCTGGACGCGAATGGAATGCATCGCAGTGATAGGCAGCGATGACCGCAATGAAATGCCGGTATACCGGGCTGTGGTAAGCAACATTGCGGAACGCAAATTGTGGGAAGAGAAGCTGCAGCAAACCAATCTTCGATTGAAAACCGCTATTAACCAGGCCAATGAATTAGCCGAGCAGGCCAAGAAGGCTGATGCGGCCAAGAGCGAATTTCTGGCAAATATGAGCCATGAGATTCGAACCCCGTTAAACGGCATCATCGGCATGAACGGATTGCTGATGGAAACGAGCTTAACTCCCGAGCAGCTCGAATATGCCGAAATCGCCCATATAAGCGGCGAGATCCTTCTGTCACTTATCAGCGACATCCTGGATTTCTCCAAGATCGAAGCCTGCAAACTGAAGCTGGAAACGCTAGACTTTGATCTGAGCTCGGCTCTTGAGGAAACAGTGGACATGCTGGCCGTCAGTGCTCGCCAGAAAGGTCTGGAGCTGGTCTGCAATGTGGACGGAGATGTTCCTCTGCTTCTGCGAGGGGATCTGGGAAGGCTGCGCCAGATTTTGATCAACCTGGGCGGCAATGCCGTGAAGTTCACCTCCCGCGGAAAGATTGTGATTCATGTCAGCCTGGAGAGAGATACTGAAAGAACTGCCACGCTACGCTTCTCGGTGATCGACACAGGCATCGGCATCCCGGCCAACCATCGGAAAATTCTCTTTACTCCATTTACTCAATTGGACGGGTCGATTACGCGGAAATTCGGCGGCACGGGTCTTGGGCTTGCCATCTCCAAGCAGCTGGTGGAATTGATGGGCGGCAATATCTGCGTGGACAGCGCGGAAGGAAAAGGGTCCACCTTCTGGTTCACCGCAGTATTCGAGAAACAGCCCCCAATGCCTGGATCTGCGGATGAGGCGTCTGCAGAAGTCGAAGGGCCAAAAGGGCCAAATGCAGTTACGAATGTCCGATTTAGCGAAGGATCCGCGAAAAGGCCTGCCTTTGACTTCGAGACGATAAAATCAACCGGGGGCCGATTCCGTGTCCTGCTGGCTGAGGACAATCCCACAAACCAAAAAGTAGCGCAGGCCATTTTAAGAAAGATGGGATGCCAGGCAGATGTGGTGGCCAATGGTCAGGAAGCCGTCAACGCGCTGCAGACGATTCCCTACGACCTGGTTCTAATGGACTGCCAGATGCCAGAGATGGACGGTTTTGAAGCAACCAGGAACATTCGCGACGACAGATCGAGGGTTCTGAATCCAAATATTCCCATCATTGCCCTGACCGCCTATACCATGCAAGGGGACAGGGAGAAATGCCTGCAGGCAGGAATGGACGATTTTATCGCCAAACCGGTTCAACCAAGAGAACTGGCAGAGAAGATCTCCAGGTGGCTGGAAAAAACGTCTGCTGTCAGAATGTAGTTTTTTCATAGCCGCAATTTCATAGCAGCATATCCTGCGAGGCAGGCTTTGGACGTTGGTCACCTTCACCTCGCGCATTCTGCTTGCTTGGTTTCAATGCACTTTACTCGCCAATGCATGCATCCGGCAAATGGCGATCAGTGACATCCTCCATCACCAGCAGAATATGCTGCATCTTGCCGTCTTGCCCGGATATGCCTCGGGCGCTGAGCGCCATGCGTTTGTGCCCGACGAGTGGAAAATCGTGCTCCAGCAAAATATTCTCAAAGGTCGAGTCTTTCAACAGGATGGGGCCGAGCAACTCCCGCAGCTTGGGAATGGACCACGAACCGTTGCTGATCTCGAAAAGATTCTTCTCGATGGCGTCATGGGGCGATATGTGAAAGATTTCGTAAAATGAGCGGCTTGCAGAGACTATCTTATACTCCCCATCCAACGCCAATAGAGCGTCCCTGCTGGTATCTACAATATTTTCGGCGAGTTCGCGCGCCTTTCTGGCGTTCTCTTCCGCCATTTTTATTTTAGTGATATCGGTAAATGTTAGAACTACGCCGTCGATAACATTCTCGAAGGTACGGTAGGGAGTGATTCGAACCAAGAACCACCGATTTTCTTCGGTCTGAATCTCATTTTCCCAGGGAATAAGCGAATCAAGAACCTTCTTTGCATCGGCGACCAGGTCCCAATCCTTGATACCGGACTTAATGTCGAAGATCGGGCGACCGATGTCCGTGGCCACCAGGCGATAGACTTTTGTGGCCTTTCGAGTGAACCTTTTTAGGACCAGGTTCCGGTCGAGGAAGATCGTCCCGATATCCGTGCTGTCGAGAAGGTTCTTCATATCGTTTTGCATATCGGAGAGCTGCTCGATCTTGGACTGCAATTCCGAATTTACCGTTATCAGTTCTTCGTTAACCGATTGAAGTTCTTCTTTCGAGGTCTCTATCTCTTCGTTAGTGGACTGCAGTTCCTCGTTCATGGACTGCAGCTCTTCATTCATGCTTTTCAGCTCTTCATTGGAGGCTTGCATCTCTTCGATGGTGGCTTGAAGATTTTCTCTTGTGTACAAGAGCTCCTGCTCAAGCTCATCCACATGCTTGGACCTTTCTAGGGCTATAGGCCGCTTCTTTCGAGCGGGCAGCTCTTTTGCCACTGTCTCCTCTGCATCCTGGAAAGAGATTATCAGCAGCCTTTGGGCAGCCCCCGGGTCCGTAAGCAGTCGTACTTTGACATTGACTCCTTGGCGCTCACCGTTAGTCTTTACCAGCCGCAAATTTGATACGGACTTCTTCTTCATGGAGCCGACTTCGTTGATTGCCATCCTCAGATTCGACCGCAATCCTTCGCGCGCCATTTCCAGAACATTCAGACTGGCTTGGCCCGGCGCCGGTCTCAGGTATTTTCCGGTATCTCCATGCACATAAAGAATATTTCCGATCTCATCCGTGACAACTGATGGCGGCGCGTAGGAATCGATCAGTGCCCTTCGCGTCAATTCGGAATAGTTCGTCTCCTTTGGGATACTTGTTGTCCCTTCCGCTTCTCTTTCAAACCGGTTGTCTGACCAGGTGACACCGCCTAGGATCACCGGGCGAACAGAGGACGTTTTTGCCATGAAGAACTTCCGCTTCTTATCGACAGAACCAAACAAATCAAGATTGTTCCCTACGTTCTCCGAAGGGCTGAGGAGAAGAATTCCGCCCGGCTTCAGAGAGAAATGGAAAATATGCAAAACCCGGTTCTGAACCTCCGGCTCAAGGTAGATGAGAAGGTTACGGCAACTGATCAAATCCAGCTTGGAAAAAGGCGGATCACGAATCACATTCTGCGCTGCAAAGACGACCATCTCTCGAATCTCTTTGCGAATCCTGTAGCCTGCATCATCCTTGATGAAAAAGCGCCCCAATCTCTCCAAAGATATATCTGCAGTAATATTGGGAAGGTAAATGCCGGCGCGAGCATGTTTGATCGAGTCCTCATCGATATCCGTGCCATAGATCTGTACCTGGAAATTCCTTTTGGATTCAGCCAGATACTCTCTGAATATAATGGCGATGGTGTATGCCTCTTCACCGGTTGCGCATCCCGGTACCCACACCCTGATGGTGCAGTCTTCCGGCTTGTTCTCAAAAAGCTTGGGCAGGATATCCTTCTTCAATACCATAAACGCTTCCGGGTCCCTAAAAAAGCTGGTTACATTGATGAGAAGCTCCTTGAAAAGAAGCGAAACCTCTTCCGGATGCTCCTTGATGTAACGGGAATAGGCATCGGTATTCTCTATGTTATGGGCAATCATCCGCCGTTCTATCCGGCGAAGGATTGTGCTCCGCTTGTATAATGAGAAGTCGTGGCCCGTCGTGGACCGGATAGCCATAAGAATCTTGGTAATGCTGCTTGTGGTTCCTAGAATTGAATGCTTAGGTTCCCTGTTAAGTGGAAGTGTCTTTGCATATTTCATGATCTCTTCGGGCATCCTCTCCACAGGCATGGAAAAGGTGGCAAGGCCGCTCTGAATCGCGCTGTTGGGCATGCCGTCATATTTGGCCGTGGACGGGTCCTGCACAAAGGAGACGCCGCCTGCTCCTTGAATTGCTCTCACGCCGAGCGTTCCATCGGTTCCCGTTCCGGAGAGAATCACACATATCGACTTCTCGGCCAGATCCTCTGCCAGGGATCTCAAGAAGAAGTCTATCGGCATCCTTTGCCCGCGGGGCGCTTCCGGGTTGCTGAGCTGAAGGATGCCATGAAAAATGGCCAGGTTCTTGTTCGGCGGTATGATATACGCGTGGTCTTTTTCCGCGACCATCCCGTCCTTGGCCTCGATAATGGGGATCGCGGCAATCCTCTGAAGAATCTCGGTCATCATGCTGGCATGGCCCGGATCAAGATGGGAAATCAATACATAAGCCATCCCGCTGTCAGGCGTTAAATGGCGAAAGAATTGTTCAAAAGCCTCCAGCCCTCCCGCGGACGCGCCCAACCCAACGACAGGAACCCGTGCATCATCTTCATTGGTTACCTTTGGATTGAGCGCTTTTATCCCGTCCACTTCAACCGACCCTAAAGATTTCTTCAATGTTGCCACCCAATCGTGTCCACAATTTAAGAAGTGTCTGAACAAATAGTTATCGGTAGGACGGAGTAACAGGCAATATATCACGAAGCTTTTTATTGAGATCTTCCTTGCTGTATATATAGCAATCCTTTTTGGGAATAGTTCATGAATTATATTAGAATTATGTCGAGAGAAATCAATCGCAGACGAGACTGACCGCACCCTTCTGCCATCAAGACAAATTAGCAAATGTCATAAAATATTTTTTAGAAACTATGGGCCTATCCCTGCGACAAACTTATTAAAAAAGATTAAACTTATTCTAGGCTGTTATGCCGCATGCTTCTTGTGCTCATAGTCATCTTTGATTGCCTTTGCCATCTCCTCGTCCGCCTCCACAATCAGCGCGCCCATATAATCGCAGTTCTTGCAGTGGTAGATCTTGCCGGTATACCCGCCTGCCTCATAGTAAAGGTCGGCACTGCCACAGACCGGGCAGACCTCGATGATCTTTTCAGGTTTCATGAAAAGGTAATCGACCTCATCAGGATTGAATCTTTTGGCACTGCAGGGCGCATCGCCTGCTTGGGCCATGCGCTCCCCTAATCAGGATAATTGAGGCCGGGTGAATTCAAGATTATCATCTGTGTTTTTTTGGCAGGCCATCCAGGGCAGAGCGCAGCTCCTCCAGCTGCACCGGCTTGGAGAGATAGCCATCCATGCCCGCGTCAAGACACTTTTGTTTGTCGCCTTCCAGAGCATAGGCGGTCATGGCTATAATGACGGGACGCCGCTTGAGTTTCATGTCGTTGATAAATCGTGCGGCCTTCAGGCCGTCCATCTCCGGCATCTGCACATCCATGAGAATCACATCATAATCCCGACGCTTCAGTGCCTGTAAAACCTCCAGGCCGTTGCCGGCTACGTCTGCACAGCAGCCCAGCTTCTTAAGCATGAGGAGGGCCACTTTCCGGTTAACCAGATTGTCCTCTGCGAGCAAGATCTTCAAATTGCCGCGCAGAGCCGCATCACCTGAAGCTCCGGTCTTCGGGCACTTCGGCGCGAGCGCCATTTGCAGAGCGGAATGCAGATTGAGGAGACTGACTGCCTCCTGCAGATTTGCCTCTCTTTTGCCTCGCTCAATGGTTGTTTTAGTCGTTTTTTCGGTATTATTCGCTTTATCTTCTCGCAATTCCACGTTGTTGTCGCACTTGTCGACGTTGTCCAGAACTATCACGGGCAATGTCTTTTGCAGCTCAAGTCTCAATCCAGCCGCCTCAGGCACCCGCGCATCCAGGACAGCGACATCAATTCGCCCGGATTCCATGTCATGCGCTTCTGCCGCGGAAATTGCTGGATAAATGCTCATCCCCCAGTTGTGAGCGTTGTCCCTGATGGTGGTGAGGCAAGCTTCATCGTTTACCACGGCCAGCATCCTTTTTCCCGCCAGGATGCGATCTTTGCATTCGGCCAATGCAGGCTTCGCCAGGATGGTGAAATGGAATTTGGAGCCGACGGACAGCTCGCTCTCAGCCCAGATGCAACCGCCCATCAGCTCCACCAGCCTGCGGCTTATGGCAAGACCAAGGCCCGTTCCGCCGTATTTCCGGGATGTGGAGGTATCCACCTGACTGAAGGACAGGAAGAGCTTTCCCATATCCTTCGGAGAGATGCCGATTCCGGTATCGCAAATAGTAAATTCGATCATGTCGAGCTGGCTCGCACGGCCAGCGATAACGGACACTCGGCCCGCGTCTGTGAATTTTACCGCATTGCTGAGGAGGTTGGTCAGAATCTGGCGCAGCCGGGCATTGTCTCCTCGAATGAGACTCGGCACGCCTTCTTCTAATTCATAGGTCAACACCAGCCCCTTCTCGGCAGCTTTTGACCCCACGAGATCCAGAGAGGACTCGATGCATTCTCGCAAGTTGAAGCTGCAGTTCTCCAGATTCATCTTCCCTTCATCGATCTTGGAGAAGTCGAGAATATCGTTGATAATAGCCAGAAGGGCATCTCCGCTGCTGCGAATGGTCTCGGCAAAATCACGCTGATCAGTGGTCAAATCCGTTTCAAGCATGAGGTCGGTGAGGCCGATGACCGCATTCATGGGCGTTCTGATCTCGTGGCTCATGTTGGCCAAAAATTCGCTCTTAGCTTTTGATGCTCCGTCCGCCGCCTCCCTGGCCCTGCGAAGCTCCTCTTCCGTCTTCCTGTGCTTGGCCATCTCATCATGAAGCGCAATATTGGCCCGCAAGAGCCAGTCCGTTCTCTCTTGAACCCTCTTCTCCAGCTCTTGGTGCGCCGTCCTCAGAGATTCCTCCGCCAGCTTTCGCTCCGTGATGTCATTTATAAATCCCTCAAGCGCGATGACCTCTTTCTCAGAATTGAATATGCCGCGACCCTGCTCCCAGACCCATTTGGTGCCGGGCCTCGTGTTTATCCGATAGATCATGCGATAGGGTTTGCCCTCTCGCAGAGCATCTTGGACCTCATTCCAGACATAATCCCGGTCGAGGGGATGGATCAGCATGGCATAGGATGCTTTTGCATTCCAAACCAGTTCTTCCGCTCGATAGCCCGTCAGCTCAAGGCATCCGTCGCTGACGAACTCCATAGTCCAATCCCTGTTATTCTGGCAGCGGTAGGCCATTCCCGGCAGGTTGCTCATGAGCGTTGCAAGAGTCCTCTGGCTTTCTTTTAGCGCCTCCTCCGTCTTGCGGCGCAGTATCAGCTTCCACATGCCGGTCATGAGCAGGGTGAGCTGGCGAACGTCGGCATCATCGTACTCTTCACTCTTGTTGCCGACTCCCGCCACAATTACGACCTTCCCCTTATCGATAATGGGAATATTCATGTGGCGAGAGATCTTGACGTGGCCGTGAGGCGTTCCCTTTTTTTGCGGGCAGGAGGGATAGTCATTGGTTATCACCCCTTTTCTCTGACGCAGAGCCTCTCCCCACAGGCCGGTATCCTCCAAGGCGTAAACCATTTTTCGATGTTTGATCCTGCACTCTTGCATGGCGCCCTTCGACCAGGAGTGCATCACCAGGGACATTTCATCATCGCTGACAAAGGCCAGGTAGCCGAGGCGAGAGCCGGTGAGCTTCACACCTGCTTCCAGGGCGAAATCGGTGATATCTTGCAGGGAGGCGTCATCCATCTGGCCCAATATCTGCAAGGCTTCCAGCCGGGAGTCGTCCAGGAGCAGAGCGACTTCCGCGCGTTTGCGCTCGGTAATATTGTAGAAGTTGGCCAGGAAATGGCTGGGATTCCTGTGCTCATCCCTGATCAGAGCGCAGATCATTTCGGTGATGTAGGCATTGCCGTCCTTTTTTTGCAGCGTGAGTTCGCCTTCCCACTGGCCGCAGGAAAATAGGGCGGGCACAATCTCATCATCGAATTTGCTCTTGCCCTCGCGGTTGGTGAATTCATAAACAGATCTGCCAATGATTTCGGATGCGCTCTGAAATCCTGCATCCCTGAGAAGGGCGGGGTTGACATATTCTATTTTGCCTTCCAGGTCGGTGAGAACGATTGCCGCTGGAGTCATCTCCACGGCGGTTGTCATCTTGCGCGTCTCTTCCTCCGCCTGTTTTTTATCGGTGACATCTCTCGCATACCCTGCCAGACCAAGGATATTTCCGGCTTCGTCAAGCCAGGGGTCGTAGATTATATCCAGGATTCTCGTTCGTCCGTCTCTCGTGATTCTTTGCTCGATTCGAGCCCTCGAACCAGTCTCAATAGCTTTTTCTTTTACAGCCTTGAGCCGCTCGGCTTCTGCAGGAGGAAAGCACTCGCCCTCGGTCTTTCCTAGCAGTGCAGAAGAGTCGAATCCAAAAGGTCTTTCATTGGAGAACCAGACATAACGCCGATCACGATCCTGCAGATAAAGGCAATCAGGGGACTGCGAGATCAATTTATGAAGCGTTTTTTCAATGGACGATGGGTGAGTTTGTGATTCATTGCAGGCTATAAGCCCTTCCAAATCTCTCTTCAGGTCAAAAAGCGCTTTCGAAGCGGCATTATTTTGCGGATCGCCGCCTTCCAGGTCTTCTATATATCTCAGCGTTTGCTTGATCTGTGCAGCAAACCCATCGCCCTTTTGCGCCTCATCGCCCAAAGCCTGTCACTCATCCGGTTTCTTGAAGCCACTGACTAATATTGTAATATTGCTCAAGCTATTCAAGCTAATACTCTACGCATACTCTAAGCAGGTATTTTAGGCTTTCAGAAAAGACGGTGTCGAGCCGGTCTTTTTAGTTCCATTCATTCCGCCTTTTGTCGGCCAATAGCATTTCCAGGCTTTTTTTCAAAGAATCAGCCTCAAGCACGGTGATGCAGCCGCTCATGGGAATAAGCATTCCGGCAATGAGGCCGGATTGAAATTAAGCAGGGGTCATCCATTCTTTTGATGCTCTGCCAAAATATATACTTTACAAACAATTTAT
>RPOO01000004.1 GCA_003857025.1 Methanothrix sp. | reverse complement strand
TGAAAGCTCTCTTCAACATTTTGCCAGTCCTGCAGCAGGATTATGTCCTTTGGCGAGAGGCCCGTAAAATCCGCAACGCTGTATCCGAATATCTCCGCTAATTTTGGATTGACATACTTGAACGACATATCCTGGATGATGTAGATTCCCACCGGCGACTGCTCGGCAAGGCTTCTGAATTTATGTTCGGATTCCAGCAATGCCTGCTCGGTTCGTTTGCGCTCGGAGATGTCCAGGAAAATTCCTCTCACGCCTACCGTCTTGCCGTCTTTCACCAGCGGCATGGAGTAAGCAATGGCCGGAAATGTGCTGCCGTCCCTCTTTTGCAGCCGGCACTCCAGCACCTGCGCCTGTCCCTGCAAGGCTTGCGTTATGTCGCGCTCAAACCTCTCTTTATCCTCAAGCGCCACAAATCGTTGCACGCTAAAGCCGGGCGATAGGTCCTCCAAACGGTAGCCGAATATCTGCAAGCCGAATTGGTTGAGAAAGACCACATTTCCCAGGGAATCCAGTTCGAAGACCGTTTGAGGCAGCTGAACTGCCAGCTCGCGATATTTGCGTTCGCTCTCTTTCAACTCCTTCTGGGTGCCGGAGCGCTGCCTGATATTTAGTGCAGAGATGATGACGAGGCCAAGAACAATGGACAGGAGCATCGTTGCCAGCGACAGGATCAGGGAATTGTTCTGCTCAAAGACGGTTGGCCGATTGTTGATTACCAAGCTGTTTTTCGGAAGCTGTTGCTCGTCAATGCCGAATCGCTTGAGCTGCTGCAGATCAAATGCGGGCGTGGCTGAAGTGTTTTGCACGGCGGGCGGCTTCTCACCTTTTGTGACTTTTAGGGCAAGGGCTGCCGCATTCTCACCTTGCGCTTGGCCTGACTGCAGCATTCCTCCCACTATGCCGTGACCTAGCTGAAAATCCCATAAACCGTAGACGGGCACGGAGCTTTGCGAGCTGATTTGTTGTGTCGCGTCCCATAATTGCGTGCCGTTGGTCGCTCCTTCCGGATTGTCTTGCAGAGCGCAAAGCACAAGGCTGCTATTGTTCAAGCCCCGCACGGCATGGAGAGCTTGACTCATGTTGGCTATTTTCAGCACACGAATGCCCGGACGGTTCGAGACGGAAGTGATCTGCTCGTCCAGGCTTTCTTGAAGTGCATTTTTATTCTTTGCATTGTCTAGGAGGACGAGGACTTCTCTGGCATTCGGATGAAGCGTTCGCATTATCTCGAGCGTCCCGGATACATCGGGTTTTTCCAGCACGCCCGTGATATTGTCCTGGCCGTAGATTTTCGAGCTGTTAGCAGTGTTGAAGGCGTTGAGCCCGGCAAAAATCAGGTAGGCATCCGAAAAGAGTTCCTTTCGGTTTTCGAGTGTAAAGAACTGAGCAGGCGGATCAAAAACAATAACTGCGTCCAGTCTCTTCCCGGAGTATCTATTGCGGAATACATCGAGAAGATGCCTCAAATTTTCATCATCAGGATATCTATTGAGAGCCATGAACTCGATAAAGGGCTTCGTCGAAGGCGTTTCTTCTTTCGGTCCTCCATTCGGTCTTCCGTTCAGTCCTTCGTTCGACCCTTTTGCATACACATTCATGAACCCTTGCAGTTCTTCTTCGGTCCAGGAAGAATCCTGGGAATAAGAACATATAATCAGTATCTGAGGCCCATGGTTATCCGTTTCCGCTGGTGCCGTCGCCACTGTCGCTAAAATCAGGATGCAAAGGATATAGCAGAGGTATCTATGATCTGTTAAAGTGAACATCCGCCTGCTCCTCTAATCCTCTCGTGCATCCTGTCGTTGAAATGTGCGTAAGCAAGCCTCCCATCCGGATCGTTCCGACACGAAGTCTCCTATCCGAGAAATTTGGGCAAAGCCGTTAAAATAAACGGCTTTAACTATAAAAAGCTCACTTAGGAAGCTATGACATGCAAATTAATAAAAATGGGTGGGTGCTCAGTCATTCCTGTTAATTGGCGTGATTTTGATACTATAAAAATAATGGGCATAAATTAAAGATAGCAAATTACAGGACTCATCTTCACATTGTCGAAAGGAGATGGGTGATTGCTATTAAATCGTGACTGCTATTTTGATCTTTGTTGCTATTGACTCCTGACTACCGTTGCATGGCTCAGTGAGTTCCATGCTCATGCGTGTGTCCGTCCATGTGAGCGTGAACGTGTTCATGCACGGTCTTTCCATGAAAATGCATATGCTCATGCACAAGGTTAACGCTGAGAAGAAGCGCCAGGTCGTCCAGCACTTTTTGCGTCTCCCCATCCTCTTTGACCATATGGTCTTCGCCCATGACGATGGCACGCTTGCTGATCTGATCAATTATCTCCAGATCATGGGTGGCGGTGATAACGGTCTTGCCGGCTTCACCCAGCTCCTGCAACAGCTCTACCAGCCATAGCTGCGTGCGCGGATCAAGCCCCGCCGAGGGCTCATCCAGCAGCAGCACATCAGGATTGTTGACCAGGACGGAAGCAATGCACACTTTCTTCTTCTCGCCGCCGCTCAATGTGTGGGGCGAGCGATCCCGAAGCTTGGTGATCTGCATCATCTCCAGGACATCTTCCACCCGTGTCTTGACCTCATCGGGCGGAAGGTCCAGTTGCAGCGGCCCGAAGGCGATTTCCTGAAACACCGTCGGACTGAAGAGCTGCACATCTGAATTCTGAAAGACGAATCCGACTTTGGTGCGGAAATAGGTTCTGAATTCGTTGTCTTTGATGGAATCGAAGGCTTCTTCCGTTATCTGATTGTCGAATGCGTAGAACTCTCCGGATGTCGGGTAAACGAGGCCGTTTAGTATGGCCAGGAGTGTCGATTTGCCGCTGCCGTTGGAGCCGATTATGCAGACCCGCTCGCCTAGATCGATCTTGAGGCTGACGTCTTTTAAGGCATCGATCTTTCCCACATAGGAATATGATACATTCCTCAAATCAAAGATAGGTTTCATGTTCTTAGACCCGCAAGACGCCATGAGATATCAACACCAGCACTACGCCCAGGGATATAGCCATTGCCCCTGCCGCATAATCGCGGCTTTGCATCTTAAACTCCTGCATGATCTTGACCTCGCCGCTAAAGCCGCGGGACATCATGGCCATGTGAACTTTTTCGCTCATATCTATCGATCTGATCAGCGTGTATCCCATGCGTCCTCCCACCCATTTCTGCTCCTCAAGCATTCCTCTGGCTCTGATAGTCCTGGCTTTCTTGGCTATGTACATCTCTCTAATCAGATCCATAAGTAAGAATATGTATCTGTAAGCCATTTCCAGCGTCAGGACGTAGATTTTGGGAACGCCGACAGTGCGCAGAGATTTGAAGAGGATCTGCTGGGGCGTGGTGAGGAAGAGCAGGACTACGGCAGAGACACAAGCGGCTACGCGCACAGTGAATATGATAGCGGCATTGACGCCCTGGCTGGTGATGTAGATATCTTCGGGCAGAGAAAACGGCCCCAGATGAGCGCCGGGTCCCAAGGTTAGCACGGGCAGAAGAGGGTCGCCGGGGATGAAGATATTGAAGATCATGGGCAGGGCGATGATGCCCGCAAAGACGGGAATGAAGAGCCAGACGCGCTTGATGAAAAACAAGACGGGAATCTGGCTCAAGAAAGAGAAGAGCAGCGTCAAGAGGTAGACGAATATCAATATCCTTAAGTCGCCGATCATGCTGGTGGCGAAGATCACGGCGAGAATGGAGACCAATTTTGCTCTCGCGTCCAAGCTCTGCAACAGGCCGTTCTTTTTGGAGTAGGTCTCTGAGACGAAAGCCTCTTCCAGGAAGCCGAAGATGCCGTCGATCGTCTTTCCCACGAAGCCTTTCTTGCCGTGGCGGGTGGCAGAGCATTTGCATGGACTCGCGTCAACATCTTTCATCCAGTCCGGTATCATTTTGTTTTCCTCTTGGGCAGTCTCTTCAATCGGCTTCGTGGTATGACCATTTATCAACTAAATTGGATTATGGATCATATCGGTTTGTGATTTGTGATATGTCGCTTTGTGATCTGATCGATTGCCTTCAGATCGGTTTATGATTAGGCATGGTTCTGGCCCAGGATTCAAAAAAGGGATAAAATAAAAAGCTGGCGCTAGTCTTTAGCAACCTTCTTGCCGATGAAGTACAAGAGACCGCCGCAGATCAGGACACCGAGGACTGCCGAGAGTATGTAGGCTCCTGCGGCTACCGTCATGGAATCTCCGCTGCCCGGCATGGCGTAATCGGGAAGCGGAGCACTCCACAATCCTGAGAGATGCTCAAGGCCCGGCGGCACAAAGCCCAGCTTCTCCTTTACCTCCTCGGGACCCCACTCGCCAAAAGTTTCTCCGACAGCCAACAGCCCTAGGGGCGCAAGAATTATCAGTAATATCAGGCCAATGGCAAAATTTCTCGTTATCTTATCCATTGTCTTACCTCATGCTATGGTTGCGCTCTTCTTACTCTTTTTCTGCGCCGCAATCTTCTCACCGTATAAGATAGTAGTATCGGTTCTCTGAATGTAGGCGAAGATAAGGGCCGTGACCAATGCTTCAAGGATGCCGAAGCCGAGAACGTGCTCTAAAATCATGGCAGGAACCGTTACATTCAGCGAGTAGGGCATGTAGAGCGGAACTCCTTCTGCGGTGTGATGCAACAGCGGCTGAATTCCGAATTCAAATCCTGTAAATGCCGCGGCTGTGGTCAGGGAAAGCCATCCTGCAACGGCGGATGCAATAACCCTTCTTGAGGAGGTGATCTCTGTGTTTGCACTTATGGCTCGATACACATAGTAGGCGACAAAAGGCATCACTACGGCCATGTTAAAGCAATTGGCGGCGATTGCGGTTATGCCGCCGTCACCGAACATCAGCGCCTGCAATACAAGCGCGACGGAGATGGCAATTATTGCGGCCCAGGGACCGAGGACTATTCCAATAATGGCACCACCCACGGCATGGCCGGTGCTGCCGCCGGGAATGGGGACATTGAACATCATGATCACGAACGAGAATGCTGCAGCCAGTGCCAGCAGAGGCACCTGTTTGGACCTCAGTTCCGTGCTAAGCTTCTTGCCCGCATAATACCAGATGGGGATCATTATGATCCACATTGCGATGTATGTGTATGGCCCCAAGTAGCCATCAGGAATATGCATTATTTCACCGCGGCATAGAAGTCTCTTTTAATTATAAAAGGATATCGCATGGGCATAATAAGTATGATAAATTTTAAAAATTTATGCTACATCTGATCTGCATGCCTGTATCATTGCAACTAAATCCAATTAAATTAAATATTTGTCGCAAAACAATTCAATTAAATAATTTTTCTGATCTATTGTGATTTTTTGTAATCATTTAGCGACAAACCGAACGCATAAATTCGCATCTGCTGAGTACTGGGCATTGAACCTATCACCAAATGAAAGCTATGTGATCGCTATGAATCTGCCGGTCTAATCGTTTAACTGGAAATTGAATGTTGCTCGGACCTATTGATCTCAGCAAATCTGCCAGTGCACGAATGAAACGCCCATGAGCCCAGGCAGGGGCTCACACGTGACGGATGGGAAACAGGATCTATCGACATTAAAATTCAGTTTCCCATGGGAAACCAATTCTGATCCTCCTCAAGAACATACCTATCTTACGATTGTTATGCAATAGTTATTAATGATCTCAACCGCATGTAGATATCTTAAAATAAGAGGACATCTACGTGGCATTGAAAAAAAATCTGGCCGTTTTGGGAGGGATGTATCTGAGAGATATCGTGATGATGCTGGCCTTGTTGCTTCTGATGGGAGCTAATGTTGCCCTTGCAGAAGAAAGCTATGTTCCGTATGCGAATCCTTCAAGCCTCGAAACAAAGAATCTGACATTCAACATGGAGCAAAGTGTCAAAGGTGCAGGGTTCTTTTCTGCATATAAATATGCTATTATGCCGGACGCCGGCGGCGAAGAAGGATACATTTATAACGGTGTCGAGGCCAAGAATAAGGTTCACGGAAGCGGCCAGATTGATTCGGATTCTATGATGTATGCCGAAAGCAAATACATGAATAGGACCTGGATTGACGGGGCCTATGATGAAGACGGTGAGCTGGTTTTGCAGGACGATGAGGCCTATCTCATAGATACTGAAGCAGGCATCGCGCTGGATGATGATAGCGAAATGACCTACAGCCCGCAGGCCATGACAGTCGGATCGCGATACTATGCAGATCACCCCATCACATTCAATTCCTTGCTCAATGAGCATGTATCCACGAAGAACCGCGGCGAGTTTAATTCCATCAGCCATGATGTGCGATATGCTCATGCCCTGGATCTACTGCTGGAATCTGAAGCCGATATATTCAATAATTCAATTAGTGTGGACGAGAATATCACAGACGGCCAGGCTCACTTTGGCGCTGTTCAATTGGCCGGAATTCCTCGCGATGAGCTTTTAGAAGATGAGGAAGAAGAAGACTCGAGCGATGCAGATGGTCTGTATGAAAAGCGAGCCCTTGGCCAGGCTATGAAGGCATGGCACAAGCCGGATTTGGAAATTGATGAGGTCTATGTAGGATCATTCCACATCAAGAAAGGCATTAATCTCTACGTCTACGAGGATGATTACAGACGGGTAGACAATTGGCTGCCCTGCTGCTTTGGCGGATTCGCGGATATGAATATGTGGGACCTGACTGAGAAAAAAAGCGCACGAGGAATATTTGACTGCACCTGCTTCAAAGTTCCTAAAACTGCTCAGTTCGAGAGAGTCTACTAAAGAGTGCTCCACCGAATGCAGGCCAGTATCACAATTCTTTTTAGCACCACAACTCTTTTTATTTCGCGCCTCTATGGTTTGAATTATGCTTAAGCGCGCCAGGATCATAGCCGACTATCAGTTTGGCAGAGGTGCGGGGATGGCTCTTTTCTCCGACGACACGACCTACAGCCTCTCTAAGACAGGTCGGCTGAGATATCTCTACTCCGGGAAGGAGCGGATAGCCACCGTCCGGGCAAATGACAATCTTCTGACGCTCTCCATGCTCGGCGCAAAGAGGCTTCATGCCGCGCTCCCCAGCCCGCGGCTCAGAGTTGTGGCCTCGGACGATGCCGCACCCTTTGTGGCCAAGGGCGGCAATATCTTCGCCAAGCATGTCACAAGCGTCGATCCCGAGATTCGCGCCGGAGAGGAAGTGCTGGTGGTGGACTCCTCCGACTCTTTGCTGGCCACGGGCACGGCAGTGCTCGCGCCCGAGGAGATGCTGCAAATCAAGCGCGGTCTGGCGGTGCAGACCAGGAAGGCAGCGGAGCATTAGACTGAAGCATAAACCCAGACCTAAAACTGGAAACATAATCCAAAAACGATATCCCAAAACGTTAGCCCGAAAAAAAAATGCGGCTATCCCGTCGCTAACAGCAGCGCCACCAGCACCATGAGCCTGACTAGGACGCTGATTCCCGTCGAAACGGCAACCAGTGAGAGACCAAGCTTCATGCCGAAGACGGAAGTGTAGTTGGGCATCAGCGATCTGATGGAGTAGAAAGGCAGCATGAAGAGGCTCCCCAGCATCAGGACGATTAACGCCTTCGTCTCCGTTATGCCGCCGTTCTGGATCAAGGGTCCGAGAAGGGTTATTCCAGCTCTTGGGCTGGCCACATAAATGGTCAGAGGGATCACGGTTTCTGGAGGAACTTTGAAAAAATGTGCGACAGGCAGGACATCCAAAGACTGCAAGATGCCTTCCTCGCTCAGGTAGAGGACGAGGAAGGTCATGATAAAATAAAGAGCAGTCATGCGGAAGAATATCCATTTCTGCCCCTGTAGAGATTTTATGGCAGACTCCAACAGATTTTTCTTCTCCTGAGATTCGAGCACATGATGTGATTCAATCGAATCTGCATCGAGATATACCCTTCCCAGGATCATAACCAAGAGCAGCTTTATGATGCCTGTGGAGACAGCTACCACTGCATAAACCCCTCCCACGAAGAGCCCAAGAACCGGCACCACAAAGGCCAATTGGTATGTGAAAAGCTCGCGGAAGTAGACGGGAACGCTGTTCATGATGGCGGAGAAGAATGCCTGGCGCTCCGTCAGGTGACCTTCGTTCTTTAGCCTGGCGATCATAGTGTTGGCGGCCAGTGCCGATCCCAGGCTGATCACGAAGGTTGAGGCTGCCGCAGACGGAAGATGCGAAACCGATGCCAGCGGTCTGGCAAGGTGCGAGAGACGAAAGAACATGCCCATTTCAGTCATGATCCCGGTAATAAAGAGCATTACAAATACCGTGGTCATGGTAGTGATGGTATCTTCCAGAGTCTGGGCAATCAAGTCAAGCATAATAGTCTTCAGCAATATTGCGATTTCATCCGCGCAGTAATGCAGTATTCATATTATTGTCTGGATTCATATCATTATATAACATTATCTCATCTTCTAGCATTTCCATTTGAAGTTTTGCGTTTGATAATTTGGGATTCTCTCTTTGAATTTGAAGACTCAATATATTTAAAGATTAGATCTATGATGCTATATTGAAAACTTGGTATATTTTAATATTAAATATATGACTCTATATCGGAGACTCGGTATATTTGATGGCTCTATATTTTCCTTGGAGATAAACGTATAAGTACAAACAGATGCATGAATTTAGAATGTGAAAACATGGAGATAAGCCAGACTACTATCAATGATGTTCCAGTCGTCTCCGTTTCCGGGAGAATCGATGCCGCTACATCCCGGGATCTGGAAACCGTATTGAATGACCTGATCGAGCAGAATCAGTCGATGATAGTGCTTGACCTGGGCGGCGTTGAGTATGTCAGCAGCGTGGGCTTGCGGGTTATGCTGGCAGCCTTGAAGAAGGTGAAGCCAAAGAAGGGTGACCTGCTGCTGGTATCTATGCAGCCTTTTGTGAAGGAGGTCTTTGAGATAACCGGATTCACGAGGCTGTTCGCCATCTTTCCGGGCCAGGCAGAGGCACTTTTGCACGCGAAATCCCATTAAAAGCTAAAATAAGTGTATGCAGGAGATTACAGCCCAGGAGATCATAGTCCCGGCAAAGAAAGATCAGATCCCAGTTGTTACGGAGTTCGTCGAAGCGCTGATGAATTCTCGAGGATTTGATCCTCAAAAGACCCTAGAGGTCATGCTGGCGGTAGAAGAAGCATGCACAAATGTCGCACTCTATGCCTACGCTGGCAAGGACGGCAACCAGGAAGGGCTCATGAGAATCGCCGCCGGAATTGCTCATGGCAAGCACCGCGGGATGAAGCTGACCATTGAAGACTGGGGCATTCCTTTCGATCCGACAAAGCATATAAAGCCTATATCCGATGCCGGTGCAGAAGAGAGGCCCATCGGCGGCCTGGGAATTCATCTCATCAAGAGCTATGTGGATGACATAAAATACAAGCACATCGATGGGAAAAATGTTCTCACTCTTATCAAATATGAATAAAAAATTAAATACAAATTTAAACTTAAATGCGAATGAAAGATTAAACATGAATGAAAATACGCAGAGGCCAAAACAGGCGCTTTTTGGATTATGAGAACCTTTTCGCCTCGCATGGCTGCCAAGGCCCTCTGGCAGATGAGGGTTAAAAGAAGGCCCTTTGTTCTGTCTCATGGCATAAATGCCCGGTGCAACCTGAGCTGCAGCTTCTGCGAGTACTGGCGGCATCCGGGGCGAGAGATGAAAACTTCAGAGATCTTCCGGATGCTGGAAGATGCCGGAGCATTTGGCATCGGTGTTTACAACGCCTGGACGGTTGAGCCTCTGATGCGCCCCGATCTGCCGGATATTCTCAGGCATGCCAAATCCCTGGGCCTGACCACTTCGCTCATTACCAATGGCCGGTTGCTTCGCCAGAGGGCTCATGAGCTTCCCGACCTTGATTTATTGTCAGTTTCCGTGGACGGGATCAAGAGTTATCGAGAGTTGAGGGGCATCGATCTACAAGAGGTCTTGCAGGGCATCAAGGTCGCGCAGGAAGCGGGCCACGAGATACTCATGAACTGCGTGATCAGCGGCAAGAACCTGCATGAGCTGGAGGAGCTGGTTCATCTGGCCGAGTCCCTGGGAACATGGATCTCCTTTGAGCCGATGCATGAATCAAAAGGCATCGGAGAAGATGTCTGGAACTCGATTGGAATTCGCGATCGTCCACAATACGAGGCGGCGATATCGCGCCTGATCGAGCTCAAAAAGGGCGGCGCACCCATCATTAACTCTTCGACGTATCTTTCTATGATCAAGTCCCTAAATCCGTGCTTCAAATGCCATGCCAGCGATATTGTTCTGCATGTCTCATCGGATGGGACCGTCGAGACTTGCCGGGTACACAAAGAACCACTGGGCAATGTCTCAGACGGCCTGGCCAATGTTTGGACAAACTCCGCCACGCGGCGAGGAAAGACGGTCCAGGAATGCCGGGGATGCTTATTCTTCGGCTATGTGGAAAACAGCCTGCTTTACGATTTCGTGCCGGAGGTCATGGCTCATTATGAGTGGATGTGATCTACAGGCGGTTCATCGGATGGTTCATTAGATCTTTCTCTGAGCCTTTAGCACCTGCTTAAGCAATCACCCCCATCTTTCATCCCCGCCTAACCCAACCTTCGTGGCTCGGTGGACTTCTGGGCATCTTGCTCCGGAGTGCTCTTACCGAGGACTGCACGCTCTTTTGTGCTGTTGTCTCCTGATGCAGTTTCCTCTGATAATTTTATGTCTTGGGACTGGTAGCCCTCTTTGCTTTTAGCATCAGCGCTTCTCTTTTTCATCAGCTGTTCTATCTGCTGATCGATCTCGGAGATCAGCGTGAAGCTCTGCTCTAAAGATCTATCAAAGGAATTCTCCGGCGCGTGCTTGCCGTCCCTTATCTGGACCTGAATGCGGTATTTTGAGGCGGGAACCTCGGCAGTGGACCAGCTCCAGCTATTTGATTCCGACCAGCCGGTCACGGCTTTGCCGTCCTGAAGGAAGCGGTATTGGATCGGATCGTCCTCCGGGTCCGTGGCCTTTGCATTCCAGGTAATGGTCACGCCTTGCGTTTGTGGGCTGGATTTGTCCGGCGTGAGGTTTGCCAATGTCGGCAGCTGATTAGAGGACTGCAAAGTGAAATCAGCCTCTTTGGAGTCGTCGTAAGAATCTTCCGCGGCGTGCTTTCCGTCTCTGATCAGGGCTTTGATCTTGTGGTCGCCCGGGGCGGAAGATGACGAATCCCATGTCCATGTGCCCGATGTCGACCAGCCTGTCATGTCCTTGTCATCCAGCAGGAATTTGTAGGATATCGGATCGCCGTCAGTGTCGCTGGCCTGGGCCGTCCAGGTAATGCTCGTCCCGGTATTTTGCGGGCTTTCCGGGTTCGAGCTGAGCGACTGCAAAACGGGCATGTTGCTGGAGGTAGTGAGTGTGAATGATTTTGTCATCGCTCCGTCGTATGAATCCTCAGAGCCGTGCTTTCCGTCTCTGGCCAGAACTTTGATCTTGTGCTCGCCTGAGTCGGAAGACGACGAATCCCATGTCCTGGTATCCGATGTTGTCCAGCCGGTCATATCTTTATCATCCAGCAGGAATTTGTAGGATATCGGATCGCCGTCGGAATCGCTGGCCCTGGCCGTCCAGGTTACGTGCGAGCCGCGACTTTGCGGGCTGGCCCTGTCGGCATCAAGCATTTTGAGAACCGGCGACTCATTTGGCGAGGATAACGTGAATGTCGCATTCATGGAGCTATCTTGGGAGTTTTCATCCGCATGTTTGGCATCTCTGGCCAGCACGCGAATCTCGTAATCTCCTGCGGGTGAGTCGCCGGCGGACCAGCTCCAGCTATTGGACTTGGTCCACTTGGTCATCGGCTTACCGTCGAGGAGGAATTTGTACAGGATGCGATCGTCGTCCGGATCATCGGCCTTGACCTTCCAGAAGATCGTCGTTCCCCGGCTCTGGGGGCTGGATTTGTCCGGCGTCAGGCTCTCCAAAACAGGTGGCCGGTTTGGTGCGAGCAACTTGAAGCTGGCATTCTTTGCATCGTCGAAGGAGTCGCCTGACGCGTGATTGTTGTCTCTAACCCGGACCTCGACATCATAATCACCGACGTTTTCCTTGGCTGTATCCCAAACCCAGGTGTTGGAATTGGACCAATCCGCCGCTTCCTTGCCGCCAAGCAGGAACCTGTAGGATATTTGATCGCCGTCCGGATCTGTGGCATTCGCCATCCAGGTGATACGCGTGCCGCTACTCTGCGGGCTGGCCGGGCTTGGCTGAAGGCCCGTCAGAGTTGGACTTTGATTTGGCAGCGGTGTCGGTGCAGGCTGCAGAAGTGTGAAAGAAGCTGCCTTGGAGCTGTCGAAGTTATCTCCTGCGGCGTGCTTGCCGTCTTTGGCAACGACGCTTATCTTGTAGTCGCCGGGATCAAGAGAGGACGTGTCCCAGAGCCAGGAATTGGATGAGGACCAGCCTGTTGCTTCTCGATCGTTCAGGAAGAACTTGTAGGATATCGGGTCGCCGTCCGCGTCTATGGCCTTTGCAGTCCAGGTTATGCTCGTTCCTTTCTCCCTTGGGCTGGCCGGACCGGCGACCAGACTTTGCAGGACTGGAATGCGGTTGGGAGAAGCAAGCGTGAAGGTCGCATTCAGTGAAGAGTCCGCAGAATCCTTGGGCAGACGCTTTCCATCCTTGATCTGGACGGTGATCATGTAGTCGCCGGGCGACAGTCCCTTTGTGGTCCAGCTCCAGGAATTGAACTTGGACCAGACCGTTACCGGCTCTCCGTTGAGGAGGAATTTGTATTGCACCTGATCGTATTCCGGATCAGTGGCATTTGCAGTCCAGATAATAGTCGCGCCGGGAACCATCGGGCTGGACCTATCCGCATGAAGATCCTTCAAAGTCGGCGGCTGATTTCCGATGTCATCCTTGGATACCATGCGGGATGCAGATGATTTTGCCGCGGTCGAGGCATTCGTTTTCGATCCTATTGACGATTCTTTTGTCGGCACTCTTGTAGATTCGTTTGCCGAGGTTGGAGCGATCGAAGCCGTTGTGGCCGATGCTGATCGGATCGACGGTGATGATTGATTTGATGACTGATTCGATAAAGATGAGGGTGCGGCGTTAGATGCATTGCTCAAAGATGATGATGCCATTGACGGCGAGCTTGACAGAAGTGGGTCGCTTGATGTTGATGGTGCAGAGGCTGACGAGTTTTGGCCGGATGATGCAAATGATGTAGATGATGCTGCTTCTGACGCTGTTGCTGTTGGTGAGGTCGATGTTGACGAAGTTGCAGTTGATGAAGTGGATACTGGTGAGGTGGATGACGATGAGTATACAGGCGAAGGTGAGGCAGAAGGTGAGGCCGAAGAGGGGGCCGAAGATGAAGTGGCAGCAGCGGACGGAGCCGACGTGCTCTTGCTGCTCTTGGCAGTACTGCTCGCGCTCTTTGTCGCAGCGCTAGATTGCGAGGACGTGCCTGCCGATGAGCCGCTTGCAGCAGTCGAACTCTTTGGTGTGCTCGCTTTGGCTGTGCTCACGACTGAGGCTGAAGCGCTCTGTTCATTCGTTATCGCAGCCGTCTTTGCGGATGAGTTGAACGATGACGAATTGCCGACCGGCAAAGATTCGCTTTCATTGCCAGCCCCCTTTTCAGTTACATCGACCCAGAGGTGGTCTTCCTGATACGGCTTGGAAAAATCTTCCTCTCGATAAAGCAGCAGATCGAGCTTCTGGCGACTGCCGGTTTTTTCCATGATGCAATCCACCGGACCTTTCCAAATCTGGTTATTTTCCAGATCCAGGTCTTTGCTGAACAAGACAGCGCCTTCTGCCGCCAACTGCAGTGTGTAGTTGATGCCCCTGCCCTCGTGGTTTATAATCTCGGCCAGAGCCGGGAGTGCAGTTCCTACCGGCAACGAAGCCTGGTTCAAGCCATCCTCGCCCTTCATTAGCGAGACATGAAATTCAGTATAGCCCTGCTCATTTGCCCCTCGCTGCATGTTTATGGTATAAGCCAATGCGGCAACTATGCAGACGGCCACCAATGCCGCAAAAATGTAGGCGGCGCGGCTCTTCCTTCCCGTCCGAGGTCTGGACTTAGCAGGCCGCGTGGTGGCGGCAGTAGATCGAAAGCCTTTATCCGCAGCGATGACGAACCTCTTTCTGCGAGGAAGAGCCGACCAGCGCAAGTAGGCGACAGGGGCAAGGAGGAAGCACAGCATGGAAAGAATTGTTGCCAGAGATTCCGTCTCAAGCCCTCGCGGCGTGAATGTGAGGATCAGACTGACGAGAATTGCCAGGGCCGCGTCCAATCCCAGGCTAAGCAGCACCCTCTTTTGCGCGTCCTGATCGGCATTGCCTGGGAAAAGCACCAGCGTCAGCAAATATCCGGGGACCAGGATCACCAAGGCCAGCCCCAATATCGCCGCATAGCTTCGACTGGCGTCCGGTGTCAGATGAACGAGTATCAGCGAGAAAACTGGGAGTAAAACACATGCGATCAGATGCCAGGGTGGTGGAGCGGCCTGCCTCAAGTTCATCTCTCTCCTGCTTCTCTTCAATCCGATTCGGTGATCCGGTTCAGTGATCTAATCCGGTGATCAATTTGACGAACTAGCTCAATGATCCAACTCAATTATCCCGATTTCATACTCTTGAACAAGAATGTCATTACTTGATTACTGATAAAACCTTTTCCTTCCAAAAGCCTGTAACTCAGGGATAAAAATAGGTGCCGTCGGCGCGGCAAATGTCCGAGACTGAATTAAATTTGAAAAACATATAAATAATACCAAATAATAATATCAAATAAAAGATTGAAGGATAGTCGCGCTCATAAAGCGTCTATCGCTCCGAGCGGTTATCCTGCAAGTCCGTCCATTACGGTCGCGAGATTTACGCGATTATCACGGGGAAGATCTTGCGTGCTCCGATGGACCCATTCTCCCAGGGCTGTAGTTGCAGCAGTATTATCTCAGTGCTGCCAGCTTTTTTGGCGTTGAAAGTAAAGGATTTTTCTCCTGGGACGCCGACCATACCCGAACTCTCTGCTTTAGCCTTCTCGGATGAGTTCACAAGTGTCAGGTAAGCGGGATCGAATTGTGTCCACCATTCATATCCGGTGGACCCGGCATTGGATTCGAGGGCTATGGTAAAATCCTCGCCCACTGCGGCATTGGTGACGTTCTCGCATGGCGCATTATCGCAGACGCTGGCAGTGGCAGCAACGACTAATAAAAATGCTGCAGCCAGAATTATGCTTGCTATTCGCTTCATCGATATTCCTCAAATATGATGCTATTACTATTCTAATATTTAAGGCTTGTTTGAGTCGAAAGTTGTCCGGATCGATTATGCTCTGTTCGCCATCAGGTCCCTCTTTGATACTCAAGCCAGACATTGACGACGGCGATGCTGATCAGGTTCAGCGTCGTTGCCGCATACCACAGATAAGATTCGGTTTTGGTAAGGAGAATGATCCATCCTGACCAGAGCACGAAGCAGATGATGGAGAACGAGATGAATGTGTCCAATGCCAAGAAAAGCCCTGGCCGTTTCAGCATTCGCCCCACCTGTGCAATGGAGCAGTACTCGATGGGAGACGAGCGCCCGGAATGGTGATAGGCGACGCGTTTCAGATTCATGAATAAGTCGATGCAGGCCCAGGCAATGATAAGCCAGCCCAAAGACGTGAGCAGTCCGAACTCCTGCCCGGACCCGACGCGCGTGGCGAGTTCCCCAAAGAGCAATTTGAAGATGCAGAACGGCACGCCGATGGTCAGAGCCTGGAAGGTTGGGGACAAAAAGAAGTCCTCTTCGATCCGCCGGATATTTTCCATCGACCTATTGACTCTCACCGCAACGGGAAATAGGTTTGCACTCGGCTATTATGTTTCCTTCATGTATGCGATAAGCGTCACCAAATGTGCTTCTTTTGCCGCGTATTCCCTATTTTCCTGAAAGTCTGTCTCTCACCCTATATTGGTTTGAGGAACGCGAAAGCCGTAAACCCACGATAAAAATGGAATTAACTGGCGACCAAAGTGCCACGACAGGATTTTGTATTTTTTTTAAATGCATTCATCCACAAGCGAGAAAATTTCTCGCTTTTTTTTTCGGCCTGACTCCGAGGAGAACGATATCCTCGTATAACTAACCATAACATTAGTTGTATCTTAGTTCTAAGATTTTGTACTTATTTTAATTAATTTCAGTGCATGTTTAAATTTATGTTAATATTACGCAACCAGCTCTCTAAAATAGATATCCAATGGCATGTAAAATAATCATAACTATTTCGCCAAAATTAATTACTAAAGAAAAATTCTTATATGATGAGTGCCGATATATTATTAGATGCAAACCCAATCCAAATTGAACATTCTTCTCGCCGAAGATAATCCGGTAAATCAGAAGATGGCTTTGATCTTCCTCAAGAGGCTGGGATACAGAGCGGATACGGCCAACAACGGCCAGGAGGTTTTGCTGGCCCTGGAAGGTCATTCTTACGATTTGGTGCTCATGGATATTCAGATGCCGGAGATGGACGGAATCGAGGCCACCAAGATGATACGCAAGCGCTGGCCTCAGGGTCCCAAGATAATTGTGGTTACGGCTTTTAATGCAGATGCCTGTCGCGAACTATGCTTTGAAGTCGGCGCGGATGATTTTCTCAACAAGCCCGTGAAGATGGAGGAACTGGGGGCTGCTATCGAACGGAATATGGGTGCAGTCTGCTGAATCGAGAAGCACATAGCGCGAAATTTGGCTTTTGCATCAGATGCTTAATCTTCTTTTGGATTTGAATCCGCTCTGGCTATATTATTACGTGGCATTAAAACGTAACAATTAAAATGCCATATTAATCTGTGGCCAAAAATTAAAATTTGAGACGAATGGATGAAATACGGCCCATCCATCTATTTTGATCATTTTGTCGTTTCGCTAGGATGCATAATTGACAATATCGATTTGTTTAACTCTGTAAATGTCAGTCTTCTGCCCATTGATCTCAACACTAGAATCAGGCTGCAAACCATAGTATGTCAGCATTTCCATTTGAGTTGACACTCCATCCTTCAAAATGTCGAACCATGCCTCGGACATGGGATCATCTTTTGACAGAACGAAGTAATAGCACCGGCTCTGATCATTTGAAATATAGTACATAACCGAATTTGCAGGCATGCCGAAGAAAGGCTGAGGGATTGCCGATAATTTCATAGCGCTCAGTGTTCCGGCACTGCTTTGTAGACTTTCTTCGGCTGCCGGTGGCATGCTAGATTCGCCTGCCTGTTTTTCTGCAGATGCATCATCCGGCCCGTTGGTCTCCCAGACCGGACCCTGCCCAGAATCCTGTTTCTTGCTGGCGCTCCAGGGATACTGCCCCTGGCCATTTTGGCTAAAGGTGCCTGCCATCGTCATTGAGCCTGGAGAGCCGGACACTTTGCCGGAGTAGATCTGCACCCATTGGCCGGCGCGTTCCCGGGTGAACATGATTGTTCCATTAGGAGATGCCGTGCCGCTGATGGTATCCGCGGGTTCGACGGAGCTGGTGGGAGTCATAAGGCCGGTTATCGTCATTCCGTTTTCTTGCAGATCCAGGTTGAACGTGTATTTCGTGTTGGCCGCCATATTCCATTGGCCGGACAGATCGCCTGAATAACCGGGATTATCGGCGCAGGCAAGGGAACAGAGAGCCAGCGTGATCAGGGTAATAACCGCAATTTTGCGGAGACTTGGTCCAATCAGATATCGCATTAACGATTCACCTCAATGAAATAGTTCAATATGATAAGAACGTGGAAGTACGTGAACTCCTCCCGCGGCCTGAAGGCCGGGGCTTCCCTGCTGTTTCTTCATGGTAGTGGATCATCGCCCTCTGGCTCCTCGACCGTTTTGCGGGAATTTTCGGTCTCCCCTTCATCACCAGAACTTGGCCTATCCAGAGGTTCCAGCTCGGCCCATTCACCTTACAGGGGATCATCAAGGCACACAGGGACAATCATTTCGGGGTGCTCCCTCCCTAATATTGCTGCGCGTATATCCCCACGCAACGCACCTTATCAGGGCGCAGATCTTCCAGGTAGCACTTTGAGCCTCCAAGGAATCATATCTTAATTGGAAGGAGGGATACCGTGAAATATATAGTTAATCTGGGCAGGGTGAAAGTAATTATAGCAAAGGACTCCGCTTCCATCCTGTTGCGACTCGTGTCGCAACTCCCGCAAACTCTGCAGAGTTGGCGAGACCACCCTGAAGGATGGGGACTTCTCGCAGTTTCGACAACTCGTCGAAACTCTCGCAGACCTGCGGTCAGCGAGATTCGTCCTTCGCAATCCTACGAGTTAAAGACGATACGCGTGTCAGTTCATCTATTCTGCGCGTGTCAGTGGGATAATTTCATCAAGAATTGAACAATACCATTTTTGCAGCAATTAGCCCGCATATTAAAAAAAACCAGCGCAAAAAACTATCATAAAAAATGATGTGCAAAAAGAGGATACACAAAAGTGATGAATAAAAAATTATGCATAAAAAATCATCACAAAAAAATGAGACAAAGCTGAACGTCCAGGACGATCAACCTTTAATAAGTCCTTCGCCGCAAAAAATCTTCTTGGCCTCGGCGATGGACATATCGCCCGGCGGAATGATGATGTCCGAGGGAACGATCTCCACTATGTCCAGCGGCTCGCCCTCTTCTTTGATGATGGCGATCAATTTTGCGATGTCCCTGCGAAACTCAGCCTTGTTGCCCTTGGACACATGCCAGACGATCTCATTGTCGATTTTGTTCAATTTGTCCAGATGTTTGCCGTCCAATTTGAACTGTCCTTCGCCCAAGATTCTGATGATCATTTCTTCATCTCCGCCTTCATCTTCGCCAGCTCATCGTCAACGCTGCTCTGTGTCTTGGCTTTGGCCAGCTCTCGCCCCAGCTCATCGTCGCCGGAGAAGTCGGTCAGGGTGCCGGTCTCCAGCAATTCGTCCAATGCCGCAGAACGGGCTTTCATGTTATCGGTCTTCTCTTCGGCTCTCTGCACGGCCATGCCCACATCGGCCATCTCCTCGCTGATTCCGGTCACGGACTCAGTGACCTTGACCTGGGCCTCGGCTGCGGAATACTGGGCTTTTATGGTCTCTTTCTTGGTGCGGAAGGATTCCACTTTTGTGGCCAGGCGCGACTCGGCGGCAATTAGCTTTTGCTGCTGATCGTTCAGGTCTGCGATCTGCTGGTCCATGCTTGCGAACTGCGACTGCAACCCGGCTTTGTTCTCCAGGGCTTTGCGAGCCAGATCTTCCCGGTTGGCTGCCAGCGCCTCCTTGGCCTGGGAGTCCAGCTTATCGATGCTCACCTGCAGCTTCGCCTTTTGCAGCTCGATTCTCTTCTTGGAGGTGGTGACCTCGGCCACGCCCCGTTTCACATTTTGCAGAAGCTGGAGCTGTTTCTCATAAGACAGATCCAGGGTTTCCCTGGGGTCCTCGATCTTGTCCATGATCTTATTCATCTTTGCTTGCACTACCGTGCTTACGCGATCCAAGAAACCCATTTTGCACTCTCCTTTGTTTCACTCATGTCTGAAATAGCGATACAAATATAGAGATTGTCTCGGAAGTATTTATAAGCTATCAATTGACTTGAGTAATCCTGATTAGCGCGAAAGATTTGGTTTTGAGTGAGAAGATCTCTGGTTATGAGACCTGATTCAGTCGGAATCTGATTTGAGTGAGAAGGTTTGAGTTAATAGATCTGATTTCTGGAGGGGCGCGAGTTGATACTTCAATTCTGGGGAGCCGCGCAGATGGTCACCGGCTCGATGCATCTTGTAGAGGCAAACGGACATCGGGTCCTGTTGGACTGCGGCCTGGTGCAGGGAAAACGAATGGCGGCCCGCGCTCTGAACTCGGAGTTCCCATTTGATGTGAGAAAAATCGATGCGGTCGTGCTATCTCATGCTCACATCGACCACTCCGGCAAGATCCCTCTGCTCGTCAAGAGCGGCTTTTTCGGCAGCATCTATTCGACCTCGGCCACCCGCGATCTTTGCAGCACCATGCTGCGTGATTCCGGCTCTCTTCAAGAGTCCGATGCAAAGTTCGTAACCAAGCTCAATAAAGAAAAAGGCCTTCCTCCCGTCGAGCCGCTCTACACTGCAATAGACGCCTCCGCGTCCATGCGCCTGTTTCAGACAATCGAATATGGTCGATCTCTCATGATTTTTCCGGGAATCAAACTGACATTTCACGATGCAGGCCACATCCTCGGATCGGCGACAATCACCCTTGAGATTACCGAGGGAAAGAGTGCAGCCCAGACTCTCGTCTTTACCGGCGACGTGGGACGCAAAGGGGCCGCAGTGGTTCGCGATCCGGAGATCCTGACGCGTGCCGATATCCTCATCACCGAATCGACTTACGGTGGCCGTCACCACGGCCCCATGGCCGAGGTGCGAGAGCGATTGAAAGCGATAGTAAATGAGACTGTAGCCAAGGGCGGCATACTGATCATCCCGGCCTTTGCCGTCGGCAGGATTCAGGATGTTGTCTACGACCTTCATGAGTTGATGAAAGCCGGTGAAATCCCATCGTTGCCGATCTTTGTCGACAGCCCTCTGGCCACCAACGTGACCGAGATCTTTCGGCAGCATCCGGAATGCTACGACGAGGAGACGAATAAGCTCCTGATGGAAGATGATGATCACGATCCCTTCGGCTTTGAGATGCTGGAGTACGTGCATAGCCCCGCGGACTCGAAGAGCCTGAACAACCTGCAAGAGAGTGCGATCATCATCAGCGCCTCGGGGATGTGCGAGGGCGGCAGGGTGCTACACCATCTGCGCCAGTGGATGGGTGATTCGAGAACGACGGTTCTCTTCGTCGGCTACCAGGCGGAAGGCACCCTGGGCCGCAAATTGACAGACGGCGAGAAGCATGTACGTGTCTACGGCGAGGAGCAGGAAGTGCGTTCCCGCATCGAGAAGATCGACGGCTTCAGCGCCCATGCCGATGAGGGCGAGCTGATTGATTTCATCGGCGCGATTTCCCCAAAGCCCCAAAAGGTCTTTGTGGTCCACGGCGAGCCGGAGGCGGCTGTGGCGATGGAGAGCGCGTTGAAAAGATCGGGCTTTAAAGATGTCACCATTCCGGCGCGCGGACAAGAGTTCAGTCTCTAGCTCGAGGCCACCCAAGTTCATCCGCCGGCAGGGCCGAGAAGCCGAGGAGAAGCCCAATTCTCGAAACAGCCACCCGTGAAGCAGATGAAGCTCGATGCATGCTCATGGGTGCCCAATTGGGCATGAGGGTTTCATGTAAAAAGGATTCATGAGCAAAATATCTTTATGCAGCCAATGGCTTATCCCGCTCCGCCCACCGTCGCCTTGGACACCAGCAGATGCGGTGATCCGTCGCTCACAGGCACCAGTTGCCCTGCCTTGCCGCAGCGGCCACTGTTGTACCTGAGGTCGTTTCCCACGGCCTGCACATGCAGCAGTGTCTCCAGGATCTTGCCGGACAGCGAGACGTCCCGGAGCAGCTTTGCCTTCTCGCCGTTCTCGACTAAATAGCCGCGCTTGGCATTGAACTGGAAGACGCCTTCGCCGGTGCTAACCTGACCGCCCCGGCTTCCTGCCAGATAGACGCCGTCTCCCAGCTCCTGCAAAATCTCCTCCAGCTTCATCTCTCCGTTGGCGATGTAGGTATTGCTCATGCGTACTACGGGCCGCGCCGTGCCTTCTGCGCGGGCATTGCGAGGCACGCCTCCCAGGCGCGCTGCGGTCTCGCGGGAGTTGAGGTATGATTTTAATATGCCATTCTCGACTAAAACCGTCTCCTGGGCCAGGCTTCCTTCATCATCAAAGGGATAGTAGCCGTTCTGCATCAAGCTTGGGTCGTCCTTGACGGTCACCAATTCCGAGCCGATCTTTTGCCCCAGCTTTCCTTCCAGACAGGAGTCGCCGGCCAGGATGATGTCGCCCTCGGTGGCATGGCCGACGGCTTCATGCACGAATACTCCGGCCAGCTCCTGATCGAGAACTACGGGATAAGTGCCGCCTTTGGGCGTCTCTGCATCCAAAAGTGCCACCGCGGTTTTTCCGGTTTCTCGGGCCAGAGCCACCGGATCTTCCCGGTCGAATAATTCCAGGCCGCCAACGCCTGAGCGGCCTATGCCATCGGTCTGGTAGATGCCGCCCTTTTGTGCAACAGCACTGATGAAAAAGCCCATCCGGCACATCTTCGACTCCAGATCCAGGCCCTCGGAAGAGGAATAGCTGGTTGTAAGATCCATCTCGGAATAAACCGCCTGAGTTGAGGTGACGCCTTTGACCTTGGCTGCGTCCTCAATCTCCCGCAAAAGAGCTACCTTTTCTTCTAGGGAAAGATCCCTTGGGTCTTTCTTGACCGGCACCTGCATGCTTCTTCCCGCAGGGGCCTTGGCGAGTTGCAGATTTTCCCGGCGATCGATCTTTCTGGCAATGCGTTTGGCCAGGTCGATCTCCTTGGCCAGACCGTTAACGATATCAGTAGTAACAAAACCCCAGGCACCACCGGCCAGGGCGCGAATTGCTGCGCCCTGGAATGGTGTCTCGGCAATCTCTTCCAGTTTGCCGTTGTCCAATACGATTCTGGTTCTGCTGCCCCTCAAGATGCGCGTGTCGTAAAATTCCGACATTGTCTTCACCATAACCTGCATCGAGGAGTTTAAATGCTCCTGCTGGGAGTTGGAATACTCTCCGGCAGGCTGATGCCGATCTTCGCATCAGTGGCGAATCTCTTGAGCTTCTCAATCAAACGGGTCCTCTGGCTGCCCATGGCGTACTCGAAGACCTCGCTCATGGTCGAGACGGGTATGATCTCGATCTTGCCTCTGATGGACTCGTCTATCAGCACATCTCCCATGTTTGCTTTGGGAATGAGCACGGTCTTGATGCCCGCCGCAGCTGCGGCCTCGATCTTCTGGGTTACGCCGCCTACAGGCATGACGTCTCCGCGCACAGACAGAGAGCCGGTCATGGCTACCGTCTGCTTCACGGGTACGCCTTCCAGGGCAGAGATGACCGCCGTGGCGATGGAGATGGAAGCGCTGTCGCCCTCCACGCCCTCATAGGTGCCGATGAACTGGATGTGGACGTCCTTTTTAGTGATGTCCTCGCCCAGGAACTTCTTGATGAGCACGGATACGTTTGTGACTGCCTCTTTGGCGATCTCCTGCAGCTTGCCTGTGGCAATGATCTTGCCCTCATCCTTGGACTGGGCCTGTGTTACCTCGGCCATGATGGGCAGGACGATTCCGGAATCTCCCATAACGGCGAGACCGTTGACCCTGCCAACCTCATCGCCCGTGGAATGGAACATGGTGTAATCCTTGCGCCTCTCCATGTACCTGTCGGCGAGCTGCTGCTCCACGGACCGGGCCATCTTCTTGGCCTGCAAAACGTGGTCGGTAGTCGTCAGGCTTGCACTTTCAGCCCGGGCTACGTCGCACGATACTCTGATCAGGCCGCCCAGATCGCGAAGCATGAGTGTGAGATGCCCTTTTCTTCCCGAGCGTCTCTTTGCCTCTCGCATGATCTCGGCCACCGCATCTTTAGTGAAGTGCGGAATCTTGCCGTCTCGAACGATCTCCTGAGCCACGAATCTGATTAGCTTATTGCGGTTCTCCAGTGTGTCGTCCATCGAGTCCCGCATATAAATCTCGTATCCGTAGCCTTTGATGCGTGAGCGCAGCGCGGGATGCATTCCCTGCACGGCATCCAGGTTTCCTGCTGCAATCATGATGAAGTTGCAGGGCACGGGCTCAGTTCTCACCAGGGCACCGGAGCTGCGCTCGCTCTGGCCGGTGATGGGGTACTCGCCTTCTTGCAGGGCGGTGAGCAGGCTCTGCTGCGACTCGAGGCGCAGGGTGTTGACCTCGTCTATAAACAGGACGCCCTTGTGGGCTTTATGGATGGCTCCGCATTCCACACGCTCGTGGGATGGAGTCTCCAGGCCGCCGGACTGGAACGGGTCGTGGCGGACATCGCCGAGCAGTGCTCCGGCATGTGCGCCGGTGGCATCCACATAAGGTGCCTTCTTCTTGCTGTTGTTGTCCACCAGGAGCTTGGGAACCAGTGCATCCTCTTTGGGCAGCATGTAGCGCAAAGAGAGGAAGATGAGCGCTGCTGCTATGACGCCAAACAGGAGCTGGCCGGTGTAATAGGAATATACGATGAGGCCCATGACGATGAGCATCAAGAACATGTTCCTTGTTTGAACCTTCTTTCTGGCCTCCATCTTCTGGGCATCTACAATCTGCTTGCCTCTGCCTGCCGGTACAACTCTGACGCGGGGAGTGTTGTTATCCTCAGGATTGGCATAAACCAGAACATCTTGCAGCTCTTCTACGGGCAACAGCTCGCTCATGGCCTTGCCGAGCATGGATTTTCCCGTTCCCGGCGAACCGATGAGCATGACGTGACGTCTCTGGTGCGCCGCTTTTTTGATGACTTCCACTGCTTCGTCCTGGCCGATGACCTGATCTATGAGGCTCTCAGGCACGGTAATGCTGCTCGTATCTTTGAAATCGATATCTCCGAGCAGCTCATTCGACTCTTCTTCCGAAGTCATTTTTTCGGCCATCAGTTCATTGTTTGATTCTTCTGACCTATATATCTGGTGCTTTGAATCCATCTTTCTATCCTTCGAGTTACTCACACTTCGAAATTTCGTATCATCTGTAAATATTCATCCATCATTTCTTCGGACAGATGCGGTTTGATACGCAATCTTGCTTCTTGGAAATGCTCTTTGGTGACTGTAATTTTATCAATTATCAGCTCTTCCTTGCTCATGCCCGGCAAAATGTGCTGGCGCAGTGCCAGCATCCCCGCCTCGCGGCAGAGCATCTCCAGGTCTGCGCCGCTAAAGTTCTCGGTCACTTCGGCCAGCCATTCGGCAGAAACGCCTCTGGCGGCCATCTCGGAGAGGTTAATCTCGATGATCTTCTGACGAGCGGCTTTATCCGGCATGGGAATATAAATCAATCGATCGAACCTTCCCGGACGGAGCAGCGAGCGATCCACCAGATCGGGGCGGTTGGTTGCGGCAACGATTATGACGTCCTTCAGCTCAACCAGCCCATCCAGCTCCGTCAGGAACTGGCTGACCACTCTTTCCGTGACATTTGTATCCGATCCGGAGCCCCTGGCCGGCACGACGGAATCTATCTCGTCAAAGAAAATAAGAGCCGGAGCTGCCTGGCGGGCTTTCCTGAAGATTTCCCGCACCGCTTTCTCCGATTCTCCTACCCATTTGCTGAGCAGCTCCGGTCCTTTGACGCTGATAAAGTTGATATTGCTCTCCGTAGCCAGCGCTCTTACCAGCAGCGTCTTTCCCGTGCCGGGAAGGCCGTAGAGCAGCAAGCCTCGCGGCGGGCGCACGCCCACCGACTCGAAAGCTTCGGGATACTTCAGCGGCCACTCCACGGATTCTATCATGGACTGCTTGGCATCCTCAAGACCACCTACCTCGTGCCAGTGAACTTCGGCCACTTCGACGAAGACCTCCCTCATGGCGGATGGTTCAATCTTCTTCAATGCCTCCCGGAAATCCTCTTTTGTAACCTTGAGATTTTCCAGCACGTCAACCGGGATATCCTCTTTGACATCCAGGTCCGGCAGCGCCCGCTCCAGGGTTCTCATGGCCGCCTCTTTGCAGAGTGCATAAAGGTCTGCGCCCACAAAGCCGTGCGTCGAATCGGCAATCTCCTTCAGGTCCAGGTTGTCATCCAGCGGCATGCCTCTGGTGTGAACGTAAAGCACTTCCAATCGACCGTTTTTATTGGGAATGCCTATCTCAATCTCGCGGTCGAACCTCCCGCCCCGGCGGATGGCCGGATCGAGGGCATTGGGCCGGTTGGTGGCGGCGATCACAATCACCTCGCCGCGGGCGGACAGGCCGTCCATCAGGGCCAGTAGCTGTGCCACGACGCGCCTCTCCAGATCCCCGGAGACCTCCTCGCGCTTGGGGGCGATGGAGTCTATCTCATCGATGAAGATGATGGATGGGGCAGCCTTTGCCGCTTCCTCGAAGATCTGACGCAGCCGCTGCTCGCTCTCGCCGTAGAACTTTGAGACGATCTCGGGTCCTGAGATGGACACGAAGTTGGCATCGGTCTCGCTGGCCACGGCTCTCGCGATGAGCGTCTTGCCTGTTCCCGGCGGACCGTGCAGCAGAACTCCGCGCGGCGGATTGACGCCGAGCTTCTGGAACAGCTCCGGGTGGCGCAGCGGCACCTCGATCATCTCCCGGATCTCCCTGATCTCGCGAGAGAGGCCGCCGATATCCTCGTAGGAGATGTCCCGCACATGCAGCGCCAGCTCTTCCAGTGTCTCTCTGGTGATGCTGATGATGGTCTCCTGGGTCACCAGCACCGGGCCCGCAGGAAGCGTGCTGACCACTGCCAGGCTCAGGCTGTTATTGATCATCTCCACGCGCAGCATCTCGCCCTTGACCACTGCCCGCCCGTCCAGCATGCGCAGCAGATACTGAGGCCCGCCCATGAGCCGGATCTGGCGAGTAGGAGCGAGCACTACTTTTCTGGCAGGCCGCGCTTCCGCCCGCAAGATTTGCACTTTGGTGTCGATTCCCGCCACAAGATTGGCTCTTGTGCTGCCGTCGATCCTGATGATATCCTGTGGGTCTTCAGGAGTTCCCGGCCAGGCGATGGCGTAGACCTTGTCCTTTCCCCTGATCTCCACTACGCCGCCGTTCTCAATGCCAAGCTGTGTCATAGCAGAGACGCCAATTCTGGCGATCCCCTTTCCGGCATCCTTGTGATAGTCCTCTTCTTCTCTGATCTGAAGTGTATTTTTATCTTCCTTTTCGTTTTACTGCATCTCCGCTTCGCCTGTCGTTTCGCTCATATCGGCAATGCCCGGCCTACTCGGACTGTTTGAACTCAGATGTTCCATTCCTGGCCCCTCAATTGAATTGCACCGCGCTTTTCTAGCCGTCTCAGCCGGTCAATTACCACAATCTCCGGCACTTCCAGCCGCATGGCCAAATCGGACGACCTCGCCCTGCCGGACAGCAGCGCCACCAGTATCTCGGATTCCAGCTGATCCTCGGCAAATCCCTGGGCGGTTCCGACGGCAAGCTGCTTGACCTCCATCTCTCTCGACTCGATCTCTTCGAGAAGCCTGCGCATCTCCTTGCGCTTCTCTTCCAGATCGGAAAGCTCTTTACGCAGGCGCTTCATGTCCTCTGCGCTGTTTTGGGCAACGCCCGGAGCTTGAGCCTCCTCTTCGTCGCTTCTGGGCACATCTTCGGATCGATAGGATCGAACGCCATATGAATTGGGTGAGACCGCTACCTCCAGCACCGTCTTTTGGGCGATGCGGAAGTACTTTCTGCGGCCCTGCACCTGGTAGCATTCCACCAGCCCGGCCTTTTCCAGCATCTCCAGATGGTCGATGACGGCCTTCGGCCCCACATCGAGACGCTTGGCCATCTCATTAAAGTAAAAGGGCCGGAATGAGAGGAGCTGAAGAATCCTCCTCCTGTTCTCATTTCCTAGTATATCCAAAAGCTCAATGGGGTCCAAGATCATCACTCGACAATTGCTTAATTATACTTAAGGTTAGTAACGACACGTTAAATAAACCTTGCGCTTTAAGCCTGCAATTTGGCTGTATTTTACAGGCATTGCATAGCTATCTATTGCACATTTATCTATTACAAAGCTACCAAATACTCAGTTATCTAATAGTCAGCACTATCCAGAATGCAGCAATGCCGATGGCGATAAGCATTCCGCTAACCAGCCGTCCGTGGCCCACTCTCCAGCGTGCTAATGTGAATCTGGCGCTGATCAGAACATGCACGAGGAAGAAGAAGACGAGGAAAAGGTCAAGATTTGTGTGCATGTACTTCGCCTGCTGCAAAGGCAGTATGATTCTATTTGACCAGGCATAGCCGGAGACCAGGAAGATGATCATGAAAATTAACAGCATCCAGGCAGAGATGCGATTTATCTTGACGAGGAGTCGGCCAATATTCAAAGCAAATTCACCAAGAATTCTTTGACTCTTCATTGATATTAACATGCGGTACGAGGATGCTCCCTTATAGCATCGTAGACTGCACATGGATGAAGAGTGAGCAAATTCTGTCTTCAAAAAAAGCCGTGAAGACTTTTTCGGTTTTCGGCGAGAAATGCTTTTATCGCTCTGTAACATATGTCCTGATGGTGGGGTATCAATGGATTACAAATTCATAGCGACGATGGTACTAATCTCGGGATTCTTATTGGCCGACTGCGCGGCCCAGGCAACAGGTACTTTCCAGAGCGTCGGTAGCGATTTTGGCCGGACCTGGATTAAGAACTTCCAAGCCCAGAATCCTGCACAACCCCTGGCTCAGAACTCTACAGCTCTGTGGAGTTGGGGTGGAGCGCCCAAAGGCAGTACGATTCAGGGTGGATCGCTGGTGGCGGATCCATATTACATCTGGAAGTCGCTCAACCTAACAAGTGGTTGGATGGGGCAAGCTTATATAGATCCCAAAACAGGATATCCTGTTTACGCTTTTGCGGATCCCTACACAGGATATCCGGACTATTTCTATGTAGACCCCAAGACCGGAAAGCCGGTTTACATTAATTCAGGTACAACAGGAATACCAATCTATAGCAGTATTCCAACCTATTCGAACTATATCCGCAGGCCAACATCGTCTAATTATCCGTGGCTTGGCGACCCGTCTGGTTTGCCAACCTACGAGGGAAACTATGGGGGCACGGGGATGGTCTAGGAACCGACTTGAATCAGACTACCTACTAGCATGCAATTATACCTGTAATAAGCTCTAAGCTGCAAACTGCAGGATATTACATAAAACAAAAAAAACAAAAGAGCGTATTGTAAAAAATGACCGATCGTGCCGGAGAACTTGATGCAGCCACAATAGCCATTGATCCCGCATCCCTTGAAGCGGCCAAGGCTGCCATTACCGAATCTTGCCAAGAGTACATCCGCTGGGCGAATCTATTCTCCCGGCGCTTGGAAACGGTGGAGCCTTCCGAGCTGCACAAATTTGCCCGCGCTTTAGTGCTCACCATGCTCGGCCATCTGCCTACCCGGCCCGGCACTTGCCCTTTTTGCATCCAGTACGGACGGGACAGAAGCTGCCAGGGGTGCGGCTACGGAGTTACGCACGGGCGCTGCGATGATGAGAATTCTGCATTCAGTCGCTTCATCGAGGCGTTTCAGGAACTGGGAAGGGTCGTCTATCAAGACATAACAGCAAAGGATGCAGAAAAAGATGCAGCAAAGGAAACCGAGCCAGATGGAGAAAACGAGTCTTCAAACGAATCCCGCTGCCATCCCATGAATTCCAAGGAGCAGCTTTGCGAATTTATTGTTGCCACAACCGAATCGGCAAGACGGATGCATGAGGATCTGCCAACACTTGGCACCATGAAACTCATGGAGAAAAAAGCGGCGTACCTGGATCACATGATAAGCCTGATTCCCCGAGACATTTTTTCTGCAGACGTGTGTGAGCGGTGCCGGATCGTACGAAAGGCGCTGAATGACTACTGGTGAACAGGCAAGCAAATCGCAGAATGAGAATATAGTTTGAGAAGAAATTGGCATCTCTAGATTATGCCCTTTTGCTTTATGGCAGTCTTTATCTCCTCTACATCGGTTTCGATACGTTCCAGTCGGTCATCCATGCTTTCTTTAATCTCTTTTCGAATTCCTTTGGCTTCATCCAATAGACGATCTTGCTTCTCGATCATTTGATCCTGCCCCTATAATAATAATAATCCAATCCGGCCACACTTAACTGCCCCAAATCTGAACGTTGCTTTGATATCAAAAGATTTTCCGGCAAGATCAATGGTGCAGATGTATGGCCGAAAATATGATTTAACTAAAAATTTGCATTAGTACCATTCGATCACAATACAAAAATTTATAATGTTTGGGCTCAAAGATCTGCAAATAGACATGGAATAAGCGCGTAACATTCGGAGATTGATATATGAGACCATTATCAAAAAAATGCGACTTAAGAACACAATTAGGGTTTGTAGCGTCGTTTGTGTCGATTCTTCTTCTCCTCAGTCTCTGCGGCCTGGCTGAGTCAAAGAATCAGGCAAACGACGATCTGAACGACAGCAGCATCGTCGCCGATCTCGGCTTTCGCCCCGACGTGGACGGCTTCAGCTTTTCCAATTATGCCGGCGAGAAGGGCTATGAGGGCTTAACGCCGGAAGACTTGCGGCGCATGGTGGGCAAAGATGTCTGCGCCAGCCAGCCCAAGGGGAACTGCATCCTCACGCCTACCTGGACCTACTGGCTGGAAATGGCCAACAGCATGTCGGACGGCGGACACTGCCAGGGCATGGCTGTGCTCAGCCTCCTGCTCTACGAGAAACTGATCGACGTCAATGACTTTGGAGCTGATCGGACCATTGACCTCGGAGTAGCAGGCAACGGAGTCCTGCAAAAGGAGATCGCTTATTGGTTCAGCCACCAGTTGCTTGAGCCAACCATATCCTCAGGAATCACGGCAAAGCCCTCCTTCATTCTGGACGAGCTGAAAAAGTCGCTCCAAGATGAAAACAAGACCCGGAAATACACAATCGCCTTTTATAAACGCGACGGCAGCGATGGCCATGCGGTCACGCCCTTCGCCGTCCGCGATGCAGGAGACGGTATTTACGAGATACTGGTCTACGATAACAACTATCCAAGAGAAGCTCGCGCAATTGTGGTGGATCGCAGCAATGAGAGCTGGACTTATGAAAGCGCATCCAATCCCAACGATCCGTCAAGCCTTTACGAAGGCGATGCAGATTCGTTAACTTTAGAGCTTCTACCCCTTTACTCGCAGCTTGTCCTGCAAAACTGCTCCTCGCTCAGCGAAGATGTCTGTCAGATATGGGCGGAGGGAGACGCCGACCTGCTCATTGTAGACGGGAAGAGCCGCATGCTCGGATTTGAAAACGGCGAGTTGATGAATGAGATTCCGGGATCGCAGGTCGTCACGCCTGTAGCAGACGACAAGGATAATGCGACAACATTCTTCATCATGCCCGCATTGGAGGATTTCAAGGTATTGCTGCAAAACACTAATCCTGAGACGGATTCCGTAGTCAATCTGACCATTCTATCTCCGGAGAACATCATCTATGCAGAGAATATCACTCTTGGTCCCGGACAGGCGGATATTATCGCCATCAGTCCACCTCAGTCTTTAATGGGCAATCCGACCACAAATTCCGTCGTGTATTATCCCGGAGGGGATGAATCGCCAACCTTGACGATTGGCGCTCTGGGCAATAACACCTCGTATGTCTTTGCTGTTGCAACCAACGATCTGCAGGAAGGCATGGCGCTCACAATGCTTGATATCTCGAACTATGCATCCTTTGGGTTCACATACACCAATACCACAAAGGACTACACTTTCGACATGGGCATCGGGCGCATCGATGAATCCGGAGAGCAGTTGTTCGGGCATGAGGGCGTCGAGATCGCACCGGATTGTGTGGCGGTTCTGCAATACGGAAACTGGACCGGAAACTCGCAGCCTATGCCTATGAACCTCGTATGCGGAGATGATTCTGAGACGGTGGAACTGAAAGATGTAAACGATGAGCTTCCAAAATAAGCATCCAGAAATTCGAAAAACTTTTTTTGCTGCAGGGATTTGAACCGTCCTGCAGCACTTCTTTCTTAGAATTTGCGGCAGCATTATTCGATGATTGTTCGATCATTATTCGATAATTATTCGATTTGCCAGTAGAGCCTCTCCGGGATCTTCTGTCCGGCCAGAAGTGCGCTTGCATCCTCGGCCCGGCGCGTGACATCGGCTTTATCACCCGAAACCAGAATCTCCGCAGGCCGGGGCTGGCCGTTGTACTGCGATGCCATGCTGAAGCCATAGCCCCCTGCATCCAGGAAGGCCAGGACGTCGCCCCTTTCCAGTTTTGGCAACTGCCGGTCTTTGGCTAGGATATCGCCGGTCTCGCAGATCGGCCCGACCACCGTGTAAGGCTCCGCTGCCGGCTCGTCTGACTTGTTGGCCACGATGATATGATGATAGGAGTCGTAGAGCATGGGCCGGGCCAGGACATTGAAGCCTGCGTCCTCAGCCACGAAATTCACATGCGCCCTCTTTACCACATTCACGCCGGAAAGCATGATGGTTGTATCCGCCACGATGCTCCTGCCCGGCTCAAGGATGAGCTTGGGAGATATGCCCAGGTCCCGGCAGCGGTCGCCGAATATCGGCAGCACTGCTTTGGCAAGATCCGCGGGCGACGGAGCCGGTGTGTCCGGATGATACTGGATGCCCAGGCCGCCGCCAAGGTCTATCCTTTTGATCTCGCCGCCCGCACCAACTACGGCTGCTGCGATATCCATCATCTTTCCAGCCGCTTCGGCGAAGGGTGCCGTATCCAGAATCTGAGAGCCGATATGGCAGTGCAGCCCCACCGGCAGGATGCCTGGCAGGTCCATTGCTCTCTTGTAAGTCTCGGCTACTTGCTCCGCAGGAATGCCGAATTTTGAGGAGCGAAGCCCGGTGGCGATCTTGGGATGAGTCTTGGGCGAGACATCCGGGTTGACGCGGAAAAGGATCTCAGCTTCATGATCTTGATCAAGCCGCTGAACAGTGCCTGCCAGATGCTCCAACTCCTCGCGCGAGTCCACGGACATGCGCACGCCCGCCTGCAAGGCCATTTCATGATCTTTCTCGCTCTTGGAGTTGCCGTTGTAGAGGATCATGTCTTGCGGGATGCCGACATTGCGGGCTATGGAAAGCTCGCCTGCCGAGAAGACGTCGGCTCCCATGCCCTCCTGAGCGGCGATGCGCAGGATTGTGAGGTTGCCGTTGGCCTTCACTGCAAAGTATTTGTCGGCTTTCGGGAAAGCCTGATGGTAAGCGCGAATGTTCTGGCGCAGTCTCTTCTCCGAAGTGACATAAAGAGGCGTGCCGAGTTGGCGGGCGAGAAGGAAGCAGTCAACATCTTCCATGAAAAGATGATTGTTGCGGGAGGTAAGGTGCGATTTGGGTCCGAACATGGTATGCAGATTGATGCGCCAACTTAAAATGCTTTCTCATGATGGTTAAATTATATTATTCGGTGTTGAATTGATTGGGTCTGATTTGTGATTCGTGCTCGACCTGATTCCCGGCGGGCATCCACGCCGCCCAAGTTGCATCTAACCCAGGGTTCCGCCTGCGGATGATCCGGCCCACGAGCGCCTTGATTGATACCCGGCATCCCAGGACTTACATCTGCAGCCAAAAGGCCCGTTCATCCTGCTCGATATAGATGCATTCAATGAGCAATCGAGGCTAGCCTCCTCATATCCATATCTTTTCGCAATCCTTATAGCTCAATAGGATGCAGTACCTAACATGGCCGGAGCGAAAGAGAAAGCGATAATCCAAGATGCGAACGAAGCCTCTCTGCAGGAATTTAAGGCTGGTCTCCAAAGGAGCATTGAGCAGGCCGATGCAGGTTTAGTTAAGACTTTCAAGACAAAGGAAGAGTTTGTGAATCACCTAAAAAATCTTGAATAAGCCACATGGAATATGAATCCACGCCTGAATTCGATGCTCAGTTCTTGAGGCTCACAAGAAAGAACAGGGCATTGGAGGAACGTCTTCTCAAGAAAATCGGCCAGATCTTGGATAATCCATCGATCGCACTCCTAAACGCCATAAGCTGCGACTTGCCCGAGGTTCTCACGTCGATCCCTATGTCATCGTCTATAGGATCAAAGGAGATCGAATTCAATTTTTGTATGTAGATCACCATGATTTTGTCTATCAGAAGGCAGCAGCGATCATGGAAAAGATAGAACGAGTTGACTAAATCTCCACTTGCAGCATGCATGCCAGACATGCATCGTTCCTCTTCCTCGAGATTCAGCTCAGCATCGGGCACCAGTGATCTTCGCCCGACCGCAGTGAGAGTCAACGAGCTGGCAGCAAGCGAGGCCCGGCCAGCCTGTCCGATCACAGGCGATTGACGCTCGACCTGATTCCCGGCAGGCAT